>JAIDJD010000278.1 GCA_029052375.1 Duncaniella sp.
GAATCGCAGTCATAATTTATTTTGATTGTGGATTTAGTGGTGAGGCAGCGGGAGGGATACCCGCTGCCTTTTTTAACTCCTATCCATTTAACCACTAAACTCCATTTTGACTTATGGCATTGATTCAGATAGAGGAGGAGATTTTCAAGGATATGCTTGACAGAGTAGCCTATCTCCATAAACTCTATATAAAGCTCTATGAATCGCTCCGGAGTAAAGGCATAGGAGATTGGCTGACAATGGAACAAGTGTGTGATATACTCAATGTATCAGACACAAAAGTCCGCTCACTGAAAAAAGGAGGAAGAATAGGCTTTATCAAATGCGGTAAGACATTACGCTTTGATGCCGGGGATGTTTTTTCACTCCTGACCCATATTGACAGAAAAGCCGATGGGTAAAGTTATCAGTCAATCTGACGAGAGTGTTAAAAGTTTCTATGATATGACACTCTCGATGCTCGAAATAGCGGAGCATCTTAAAGAGGAATATAAGCCTGCTCTATGTGGCAAAAGATTTCTCACAGATACCAAACTTGCGCATAAACTGGATATTACAAAAAGAGCCTTGCAGGATTATCGTGACAGAGGATTGATTTCCTATTATCGTCTTGACGGCAAAATACTATATTCAGAAGATGATGTTGACGAATTTCTGAGAGCCTCTTACCGTCCTAAATTCTATTAAATGAAGTGCGGCCACCGGGTGATACCGATGACCGCATTTCATTTATTGTTTCGACATAGTTTATACGACGTGTAAATCTCCGAACTTGCTGCGCATGGTAGCCATACCATCATAGACCGCCTGATCCTGCATTTTCGCATAAATCTGCGTTGTCTTTATGTCGGAATGACCAAGCATTTTTGAAATCACCTCGATAGACACGTTGTTGCACAACGACATGGATGCGAATGTGTGGCGTGCAACGTGGGTGGTCAGGTTCTTTTTTATTTTTGCCACTTCTGCTATCTCTTTGAGATAGGCGTTCATCTTCTGATTGGTAATTACAGGAAGAACCACGCCCGATTCCTTTACCGTAGGATGATTGGCATACTTCTCTATAAGCTGACTGGGAACAGCCAGCATAGGGATTATGCACATTTCACCGGTTTTGGCACGTGCTTTGCGTATCCATGTGTGACCCTTGTCATCGTCCTGTATGTCGGAACGTAACAGAGTCTTCATGTCGCAGAAGGCCAGTCCTGTGAAACAGCAGAACACGAATGTGTCACGTACTATTTCAAGTCGGGGTATTTCCTTCAGGTCAAGAGCCATGACTGATTTCAGTTCTGTCTCGGTAAGAAACTGACGCTCGTTGTATGTACGCTGGTACTTCTTTCCGATGAAAGGGTCATGCTCAATCCATTTATGTGCCAGTGCATACTGCATCACATTCTTTACACATCGCAGATAGCGTACTGCCGCGTTGTTGGCGCACGCCTTCTTCATGCGCAGGAAATGCTGGAAGTCGTCGAGTATGCCAGAAGTCACGTCCTTAATAGGAATGTCAGGAGTGTTGAGACTTGTTTTGAAGAATTCCTCCATATAGTCGGCACAACGACTCCAACGCTGATAAGTGGCTTTCACAATATCGCCACGTTCATACTCCTCTTTGCGTATCTCGTTTGCATTACGGAACACTTCTATCATCATCTTTGGCTTCTCTCCGTTACCGAGGAACAGCGACTTCAGAATAGCCGGGTTGACAGGCTTGTTTTCTCGGATGAGCATATTGTGTATATCACAAAGTTTGGAACGTACCAGTTCAAGGTACTTGTTCAGTTCAAGGTCACGGCGCGAGCGACCACGGCACAGATGCTTTTTGGCATCCCAGTTATCCGGGTCAACGGTGCGACCGATTTTGAACTCGGTAGCTTGTCCAGCCACCGATATGCGGGCAAAGATTGGATATTCCGCCCGTCCGGTCTGTGGCTTCCGCACATAGAAGCCAAGAGTGAAATAAGAATCGGATGTCATACGTTTGTGGTTTAATGGTTATATAAATATAATCATTTTTTTCGACACATCAAAACGATGAAGTCCGTTGAAGTATATGTATGTGCGCTGGTTATGATCCCGTCATATCACTACACTCTACTGTGAATTGTCACTCACAGCAAATAATGCTGAAATACGCAGAAATCAATGTTGAGGGTTGAATTTGCGGATGAAACTACGTTAATAAATCTTTCAAGAGTTAAAGTGTGTTTAGAAAACTCTGGAATTGCGACCCAAACCGGGTCAAAGGTTCGTTCCCACGCTGAAAACCCAACTTTGTGAACGGGTATATGATGGTAACATCATGTGTTTCAGTCTGCTCACAGTCAAGAATAATCAACTGTGAGTGAAATCGCTCACAATTGTGACCACTCACACATCACTCACAGCCGACCGTAATATTTTTCAGTGTTCCTCGATTTGGGCAAAACGCCGCAAAGCACTGAAAATCAAGTGATTTCAGTGCTTTGCGGCGTTTTGCCATTTTTGATTGTGACCCCGGAGAGGCTCGAACTCTCGACCCACTGATTAAGAGTCAGTTGCTCTACCAACTGAGCTACGGAGTCTTGCTTTTGTGAGGCGTTTCCTTCGTTTCGTAGGGCGTTTCCCTCATTTGCGATGCAAAGTTACGGCCTTTTTTGGTTCTGTGCAAATTTTTTCGACACTTTTTTTGAAAAAAATTTCATATTTTTGTTAAGTGGTTGATTATCAGTGGTTGAAAAATTGGGCTTCGGATGCCCGTTTTTGGACGTGTGGCGGGGATATAGTATCTTTGTGGTGAAAAACAGTTTTTAGTCATATGAACAATTCCCTTAAAAGGTATGCGGTATTCAGGGCGCTGAGGCGCGAGTGGAATTATCTTTGCGGTCGGCGTATGCGCGGCCGCCGCAGTGTGCGCGGGCTGTTGGGGCTTTATGGCCCCGGCGAGCCTGAGGGTGTGTCGCAGGGACGCATGATTGTTTTTATGGCTGACGGGCGCTCGATACAGGGGGGATGGGTAGACCGTCTGCACGGCATTGTCTCGCTATGGCGTTTCGCGCGCGGACGCGGGTATGATTTCCGCATCAATTATTGCCATCCGATAAGGCTCGAGCGTTATCTTGAGCCGGCAGGCTATGACTGGCGCCTCAGACCTGGCGAGCTGACGTACAATAGCGATGTGGCTCATCCTTTCAGGCTGATGACTTTCGGCGAGACCGGGCCGCGCGAGTGGCGTTTCCAGCAGGATATGATGGAGCGTTATCTTTCGGGCAGGTGGCGGCAGTGTCATGTCTACAGTTCTTACGACTATGCCGACGGGGAGATGGCCGGGCTGTTTGCCGAGCTGTTCCGTCCTACAGAGCTTCTTGCGGGGGCCATGCGCCCTGTGTCTGAGCGTCTGGGCGAGGGGTATGTGTCGGTGTCTACGCGCTTTATGGAGCTGCTCGGCGATTTTGTCGAGCCTAAGCGTGCGCGGTTGCCTTTGGCGGGGCCTGAGCGCGAGGAGCTTATTGGCCGTTGTCTTGAGGCTGTCGGGGATGTCCACAGGCGCCATCCCGATGCCCGTGTGTTTGTTACGTCCGATTCGGCTCTTTTTCTCAGCCGTGCGTCTGCTCTTCCTTATGTGGTGGTGGCCGAGGGCGATATTTGCCATGCCGACCTTGCGGCTGATGTTTCAGGCGATGCCGACCCTCATCTCAAGACTTTTGTCGATTTCATGCTTGTGGCCGGGGCTTCGAAGGCCTATCAGATAAAGGCGGGGAGTATGTATGGCGGCAATTTCTCGCGCTGTGCCGCGCTTGTGGGCGGGGTGGAGTTTGAGAGGATTGACGGCTGACAATAATCCTTTGCGTATTGTATATAAGAAGAGAGCCTTCCGGTGTGGAGGGCTCTCTTTGTGTTTATGGCTGCGGGGCAGGATTACTGGCGGCCGGCTGTGGGTGTGCCGGGGGCAATCTTGGCTACGAGGCCCTGGAGGACCTTGCCGGGACCTACCTCGATAAACTCGGCGGCGCCGTCGGCTACCATGTTCTTGACGCTCTGTGTCCAGCGCACGGGGGCTGTGAGCTGGGCCACGAGGTTGGCCTTGATCTCAGCGGGGTCGGTGTGGGGCTTAGCGTCTACGTTCTGATATACGGGGACGGCGGGAGTGTGGAATTCGGTCTTCTCGATAGCCTCTGCGAGCTCGGCGCGTGCGGGCTCCATGCAGGGAGAGTGGAATCCGCCGCCTACCTTGAGGGGGAGGGCACGCTTGGCGCCTGCGGCCTTGAGGAGCTCGCAGGCCTTGGCGATGGCCTCGGTCTCGCCTGAGATGACGAGCTGGCCGGGGCAGTTGTAGTTGGCGCAAACGACTGTGCCGTCGACGCCGGCACAGATCTCCTCAACCTTCTCGTCGGGGAGGGCGATGACTGCGGCCATTGTCGAGGGGTTGATTTCGCAAGCCTTCTGCATGGCCTGTGCGCGGGCCGATACGAGGCGGAGGCCGTCTTCGAAGCTGAGGGCGCCGGCGGCGACGAGGGCCGAGAACTCGCCGAGCGAGTGGCCTGCGGTCATGGCGGGGTCAAACTCTTCGCCCATGGTCTTGGCGAGGATTACGGAGTGGAGGAATATGGCGGGCTGGGTCACCTTGGTCTGGCGGAGGTCTTCGTCTGTGCCTTCGAACATGAGGTCGGTGATGCGGAATCCGAGGATTTCGTTAGCCTTCTCGAACATCTCTTTAGCTGTGGGGTTGGACTCGTAGAGGTCCTTGCCCATGCCCACGAACTGGGCCCCCTGGCCGGGGAATACGAATGCTTTCATTCTTGAGGTATTGTAATGTTGTTCTTGGTTTGGGTTGCAAAGTTAAGAATTTTTTTGCTATTTTGTCGCGCGGTTTCGTCGAAAAGCCTCTGATTTTTTGTACCTTTGTGAAATCATATATACTTCAAAAACATCTATACAGCATGATACCTTGTCTGTTCAATCTCGGCATGGGCGAGATGATAGTCATACTCCTGGTGGTGCTTCTGCTCTTCGGGGCCAAGCGCATCCCAGAGCTCGCGCGCTCTCTGGGGCGCGGTGTCAGCCAGTTCAAGCAAGGGATGAACTCTCCGCTGGACGATGTCCCGGAGAGCAAGTCCGAGAGGTCTGACCGCGACAGCTGAGGCCTGTGGGTTCCCCGTCCGGACCGGTTTCTTTCTGGGACCACGCCGAGGTGCTCCGCGGCGTGCTTGTCCGTATTGCGGCGGTGCTCGGCGTGCTTCTTGCCGTGGCCTTCGCTGTGATGCCGCGTCTTTTCGACACGGTGGTTCTCGCTCCCTGCCGTCCGGACTTTCCGCTATATTCGCTCCCGGGCGCCGAGCTTCAGGCCGAGGTGGGCCTTGTCAACATACGTCTGGCGTCACAGTTTTTCATACACATGACATCCTCGCTATATCTGGCTGTTCTGGCCGGGATTCCGGCTGTCCTGCTGCTGGTGTGGGGCTTTGTCTCTCCCGGGCTTTATCCAGAAGAGCGACGCGGGGTGGCTCCGGCCCTGGCCGGCGCCTGCCTCATGTTCTATGGGGGTGTCGCCGCGGGCTACTTCCTTGTCTTCCCGCTCGCCCTGCGCTTTCTTGCAGACTATCAGCTCTCGGCCTTTGTGCCCAACCAGGTGTCTCTCGACTCCTATATCGAGACCTTTTTCATGACGCTTCTCTGCATGGGCCTGGCTTTTGAGCTGCCTGTCGTTGCCTGGCTTCTGGGGCGTCTCGGCGTCCTGAGGCGGAGTGTCTTCAGCCTCTACCGCCGCCATGCGGTGGTGGCCATCCTTGTGGCCGCGGCCGTGATAACGCCTTCGGGCGACCCGTTCACAATGCTTATGGTGTTTGCACCGTTATATATACTGTGGGAGGTCTCGGCGTGGCTCGTTCCGCGCCGCTGCGCCGGACAGTTAGAAAGTATCAACCAGGGCTGAAGACGTGTCTCTCCGGCCCGGAACAATATCTGAAAGAAAAAAATGACTATCGGAATAATAGTGGCGATGAGCAAGGAGCTCCGCCTGATATTGCCTCTCATCGAGGGGATGCGTGAGGTGACTCACGGCAACACGCTGTTCTACGAAGGCACCGTGGGCCGCAACCGTGTGGCCCTCATGGAGTGCGGCATCGGCAAGGTCAACGCCGCCGTCGGCGCCACGCTGATGATAGAGTATTTCCACCCCGACCTCGTGGTCAACAGCGGTGTGGGCGCGTCTGCCTCGGGCGACGTGGCCGTGATGGACACCGTGATAGCCACCGGCGTGGTCCACCACGACTTCTGGTGCATAGGCGAGGAGTGGGGCCGTGTCCCCGGCTCGCCTCGTGTGCTTCCAGCCGAGAGCTTCGAGGCCGTCATCCCCGACGCCCCCGGTGTGAAGCGCGGGCTGATAGCCTCGGGCGACCTCTTCATCAGCTGCCGCGAGGAGGTAGACCGCATCCTCTCTCACTTCCCCGAGGCCAAGGCCATAGACATGGAGTCGGCCGCCATAGCACAGGTGTGCGAGGCCTCAGGAGTTCCCTTCTTCGGTATGCGCGTCATCAGCGATTCCCCCTGGGCCTCGCACGACAACTCGCGCCAGTATGACGACTTCTGGGAGGATGCCCCCCGCCACTCTTTCAACCTCGTAAGACAGCTTCTGACCGCGTTATGAAAAAGATACCCTCTTTCACCATAGACCACAACCGCCTGCTGCGCGGCCTGTATGTCTCGCGCCGCGACTATATGGCCTCGGGCGAGGCCGTCACCACCTTTGACGTGCGCATGACCGAGCCCAACCGCCAGCCCGCACTCACCCCCGAGGCGCTCCACGCCATGGAACACCTCGCCGCCACCTTCCTGCGCAACCATCCCGACTGGGCTGACCGCATAGTCTACTGGGGCCCCATGGGATGCTGTACCGGCAACTACCTCCTTGTCAAGGGCGAGGCCGAGCCTCGCGACGTGCTCCCTCTGCTTGTGGAGACCATGGAGTTTGTGGCCGGATATGAGGGAGAGATTCCCGGAGCCACTCCCCGCGACTGCGGCAACTTCAGTTTCATGGATCCCGAGGGGGCACGGGCCGCCGCCCGCCGCTATCTCGACGAGGTGCTCCTCTGCGCCACAGACGCCAACCTCAGCTATCCCTTATGAAGGACGCAAGGGGAATCAAGGGCACGTACTACATCGCCTCTCTCATCGAGGAGGGCGAGCACGAGCGGCAAGACTTCAAGTTTGCCGTCCCTGACGCGCGCAAGATAGCCCACTCGCTCTCGGCCTTTGCCAACCACTCGGGCGGACGCCTCCTGATAGGCGTCAAGGACAACGGCGCCATAGCCGGAGTCCGCAACGACGAGGATATCTATATGGTAGAGATGGCCGCCGAGATCCACTGTGTCCCGCCCCAGAAGGTGAGGATAACCCCCTTTCGCGTAGACGGCGGCCTCGTCGTAGTGAGGGCCGAGATAGACCCCTCGCCTGTACGTCCGGTAGAGGTGCGCGAGGCCGACGGCAAGCTCAAGGCCTACTACAGGGTGGCAGACGAGAACATCGCCGCCTCCCCGCTGATGGTCAAGGCCTGGCGCCGCGCCTCAGACCCCGCGAGAGAGTCGATGGTCCGCCTCGACGACGCCGGGCGCGCCCTCCTCACCCTTGCCTCGCGCGACGGCGGGGCCGATATCGAAGAAGTGATGCTCGCCGCACATCTCTCGCGCCAGGGTGCCGAGGAGCTTGCGGTCTCTCTGTATGCCATGGAGTTGGTAGAATTCGCATATATCGGAGGAAGGTTCAAACTAACTTGCCCTCCGGTGGGTTCATAATATATATCAAGAAGGAAGTATGCCACACCCCAAGCTCTATATAATAGCCGGCTGCAACGGAGCCGGCAAGACAACGGCCTCGTTCACCATCCTGCCGGACGCGCTCGAGTGCCGGGAGTTTGTCAATGCCGACGAGATAGCCCGCGGGCTCTCGCCGTTCAACCCCGAAGAGATGGCCATCGAGGCGGGGCGCCTTATGCTCAGCCGCATAGACGAGCTGATGCGCGAGCGCCGCACCTTTGCCATAGAGACCACCCTCTCCACGCGCTCGTACCGCAACACTGTCCGCCGCGCCCATGCCGCAGGCTACGACGTCATACTCCTCTTCTTCTGGCTCCCCTCGCCCGAGCTGGCCATCAGCCGTGTGGCCCAGCGTGTCAGCAACGGAGGCCACAACATCCCGCCCGACACAATACGCCAGCGCTACTATCGCGGACTGCACAACCTATTCGAGATATTCATGCCGATAGTGGACGAGTGGACCCTCTACGACAACTCGCGTTATCCCGTGGCGATAGCCTCCTCAGAAAAGATATACCTTCCCAAAACCTTTCGTCGCATAGCCAATCATGTCAAGCAAGGATAAGATACTGCAGAGGCGTCGACTGGACGAATCGTTGCGCAAGGCACATCTCAAGATGCTGCGCGACAAGGCTCTCCATGGCCAGCAGGTGATATACTGCGACAGCCAGGGCGAACCTGTGATTGTGGATGCGCGCAAGGCCCTCGACAGCTTTCTCGAGAAGTTTCCCGAGATGGCCGGCGCCTGCTGACCCCGTCCGCCCCTCCACCGCGGGCGCCTGCGATAATTATTCAGAATTATTTTTTAACATATCATTCCGGCCGCGGCGTTTGGCTGTGAGCCGGAAATTCCGTAACTTTGCGGCATCTTTAGGATAAGTGGACAAATTTGGCTGCTTGCAACCACTTCAAAAAATGCTAAAACTGCTCCCGGCGTGTCCCCGGCCAAGGGGTCTCCGGCGATTCTGACGGGCATCCCCGTGTATGTCCGCGAGGCTCCTCCGGTTTCGGGCGGAGCGTGGTGAATTTTTTAGAGCTATGCCCCCGGGTCTCTCCCGCGGGCAGATAAATGTTGAAGCATCAAGGCAACCCCAAGTCACTCTCCGCTTACCTGATGTTTCGATATTTTTTTGTATATATACCTCTAAGAAATACATCAATGGACAAGAACAACAACCGCAAGACATATCTCTTCACCTCCGAGTCGGTGTCCGAGGGACATCCCGACAAGGTGGCCGACTGCATCTCGGACGCCATCCTGGACGAATTCCTGGCCCGCGACCCCCAGAGCAAGGTGGCCTGCGAGACGCTGGTGACCACCGGACAGGTGGTCATAGCAGGCGAGGTCAAGAGCAACGCCTACATCGACCTCATGGACGTGACACGCCAGGTGATAGACACCATCGGCTACGACCGCTCCGAACTCAAGTTCGACGGCCAGTCGTGCGGCGTCTTCTCTGCCCTCCACGAGCAGAGCGCCGACATCAACCGCGGCGTGGAGCGCTCTGTGGCCGAGGAGCAGGGGGCCGGAGACCAGGGCATGATGTTCGGCTTTGCCTGTGACGAGACCCCCAGCTATATGCCCCTCACCCTCGACCTCGCACACCTCCTGCTGCGCGAGCTTGCAGACATACGCCGCGAAGAGGAGCAGATGACGTGGGTCAAGCGCGGACGCACCTTCACCTACCTGCGCCCCGACTCCAAGAGCCAGGTGACAGTCGAGTATGACGCCGAGACCGGACGCCCCCTCAGGGTAGACACCATCGTGCTCTCCACACAGCACGACGAGTTCATCCTCCCCGAGGACGGCACCCCCGAGGCTCAGGCCGCCGCAGACCGCGCCATGCAGGCACGCATAGAGGATGATGTCCGCAACATCCTCATACCCCGCGTCAAGGCCAAGCTCCCCGCCGAGGTGGCCGCGCTTATAGACGGCTACAAGCTCTACGTCAACCCCACAGGCAAGTTTGTCATCGGCGGCCCCCACGGCGACACCGGCCTTACGGGACGCAAGATAATCGTCGACACCTACGGCGGCCGCGGCGCCCACGGCGGCGGCGCATTCTCGGGCAAGGACCCCTCCAAGGTCGACCGTTCTGCCGCCTACGCCGCCCGCCACATGGCCAAGAACCTCGTGGCCGCCGGCGTGGCCCGCGAGGTGCTCGTGCAGGTGGCCTACGCCATCGGCCGCGCCGAGCCCGTCAGCCTCAACATCGACACCCGCGGCACAGCCCTCGTCCCCCTCACAGACGAGGAGATAGCCGCCAGGGTAGAGGCCATGGAATGTTTCAGGATGACTCCCCACGCCATTGAGACACGCCTCAGACTGCGCGAGCCCATCTATGCCGAGACAGCCTCTTACGGCCACATGGGCCGCGAGCCCAGAGTGGTGACCAAGCACTTCCACTCTCGCTACGAGCCCGACATAACACGCCAGGTAGAGCTCTTCACATGGGAGAAGCTCGACGCCGTCGACGCCGTGAGGAAAGCCTTCGGCATAGACTGATATTCCGCTCAAGCCCCTGCATGGCGGCGGTGTCCCGGACGGGACACCGCCGCCATGACGTTGGATCCTGTCAGATTTGACAGATTGAAGCCACAGGCCTGAAAAGATTGAAATTGTTTGCTGATTTCAGCCAAAAGATGTATATTTGCCTGACGGTCTGCCTTTGCCTCTTGTCCGGGGCTGAAGAGCGGGCCTCCGCCGACCTGCACACACAGATATGCCTGCTCCGAGGCGTACCTTGCCATCCTCTGACATGAAACCAAACAATCAAAACCGATACCAATGCTGACTATCCAAGAGATTGCCCGGGTGCTGAAACCGGGGCTTGAGAACGGCCGCATCAGCCTCGCAGAAGCCGAGAGACTGTTGCTTGAGACCAAAGACTTTAACCTTGAAGAATATGGCTTTGATGTCCTGGCAGACTTCCTCCCTTCGTTGTGCGAGGATTTCGAGCTGGACAACGACGTTGTCATCGTCTCTGGCAAGACGCTTGAGGGTCTTGTCAGTGTGGAGAAGTCCGAAGAAAAGTCTCCTGAAGAAAATTCTCCCGAAGAAAAACCAAAACTCCCTGCCGTTCCGCCCGAAGGCTATGATGTCGAGGACATGAACAAGAGCCTGGCCGCACTGATTGCGTCTTCCGGCAACGAGTATGTGCCGCTCACCTACCTGGGCCAGGCCATTAAGCAGAAGGGCATCGAGATGCCGGCCGGCATCAAGCTGCGCGTGTGTCTCGGCTGGAGTCCAGATATCTTTGTCCAGGAGCTTCGCGGAGAGGGTGTCTACTTCATAGCCCTTACCCCCAAGGGCAAGGAAATGGCCAAGCCTGCTCGCAAAACCGGACCTGTCCAGACCCCGGTGCCCTCCGAGCCGTCAGCCGCTCCTGCCGCTCCTGCCAAGTCGATAGCCATGTCCCGCTATGCCCTGGCGAGCTTCTGTGTCATAGCTCCCGTCAACGACTTCCTGGCCCAGCTCGCCGGGATAGCCGAGCCTGACGGCTGGTTTGTCATAGACGACCCCGCCGAGAAACAGCCTTACCGCCTGCTCCTGCGCAAGCTCGAGCTCGACTTCGCCCTCGCCATGCGCGACGAGCTCGAGGGACGCGAGAGCCCCTTCCGTACAGGTATGCTAAGGGGCACCTACCGCACCAACTTTCACGACGCCTCCGGCAAGACCATATACATGGAGATGGAGTTCAACTCCCGGCGCGACGCCTCCACGATGGCTCCCTGGAAGTTCAAACGCTTCTATGTAGAGGACTGATGTCGTCCCCCGGCTATTACATATTAGTCTCCAAAAACAGCGACGGCGGTCAGAGAGACCGGTCTGCACGCAAGAAACTTCCCATCACCCTCGGCGACATGATAGGTCACGGGGGTGAGGGGGATGTCTATGCAGTGGCCGGCCGCAAAGACCTTGCCGCAAAGATTTACAGAGACAGGGAGTACTTTCCGAAAGTGCGCGGCAAGATCGACGCCCTGCGCGATATGCTCAGGTACGACAGGAAAGACCGCAACTCTCCGCGGCGGTGGATATGCACCCCTGTCTCCACCATATTCGATGAGAAGAATGTCCCCGTAGGCTACACTATGTGGCGGGCCGGCGGCGAGACGCTGCTCGACATCCTCACGCCCGAATCGCTCAAGAGCGACCTGAGGTGGACGCGCTTCGAGCTGTGCCGCCTTGCCATGGCTGTGGCAGACCGCTTCGACACCCTCCACGAGGCCGGCGTGCTGATGGCCGATGTCAACTTCAAGAACATTATGGCCTCCATAGATGTCAGAGACCTGACAGACAAGGGGTGTCGTGTATGGCTGATAGATGTCGACAGCTATCAGGTAGGAGGGGTGGGGGATGTCAGGCGCCGCTATGCCTGTCCGGTGGGACGCATGGAGTTTGTGCCAGAACATCTTCTTGATGCCAACTTCGGCAGCGGCAAGGTGTTCCGCACGCTTGACGACGAGCTGTATGCGCTGGCCACCCTGATGTTTGCCATCTTCATACCCGGCACACTGCCGTGGGCGCGACAGGACGAGGGCAATGTGGAGAGTCTGAGCCGCGAGCGTCTCTTCACGTTCCCCGACGGGTATCGCGACAACGGCAAGGTACACGTCGGTCTCGAGATGCTCTGGCATCAGCTCCCCGAGTCTATGCGCAAGACCTTCTGTCTTGCCTTCCAGTCCAGGCAGTATCCCACTACAGAGCAGTGGCGCAAACTCATACGCCAGTATCAGCGCATGATGGTCAACGGCCAGAAGAAGAGCGAGATATATCCGCCCAACGTCATTCAGACAGTCAGGCGCGTGCGCTCTCTCAACCCCGAGCCTTTTCTCTGCGAGGAGAAGGCCGAAGGCCGTGGCTGGAACTATCTGGACACATGGCGAGGCGACACGGAGTATCACAATCCAATAGCCGTCGAGATAGGAGCCAACGGTCTGAAACTCAAGACCGCCCAGGTATCATTCAGGGGAGCGGCGCCCAATGTGATGCGCATCCCCGTCTTTTCTTTCAGGATGCCTCTGTTCTCTCTTGTCGAGCGTGGCGGATATGTCTCTCCCGAGCGTCTGCGCAAGGCCTTGGGCGAGGGCCGGGCTGTCGATATGTTCGATATGCTCAGGCAGTTCAGAGCCCAGCGTCCGTGCTACACAGACCTGCACGCCTACGGACTCTCGTTCCTGCGCAATCTCTCCAACCGACGCGAGGTGATGGAGACATTGAGAGATTTCACAGGCTATGAATTCAAGGCATATACGGCCGAGGAGGAGGCCGCGCTGCACATCAGGGCTCTCGGAGATTGCCCAGGCCATCCGCGTCTGCTGATGCATCTGTCCTCGTCGTCGCTTGTCATGGCTCTCGACATCCCGGGGCGCAGTCTCGTGGTGGAAGAGCTTGTGTCTATGGGCAAGGAGCTCGTATTGAACTGGTTTCTTGACTCACACCTGCCGCAGGCCGACCTCTCCACCTCTCTGCGCGAGCATGACTCGGCCATCGTCACCCACCTGCGGCCCGTGGTGGACAGCATAGCGGGCATGGTGTCGGACTGCGCTTCAGACAAGCCTCTGAGGGTGGTGATGCTCGGCTACGGCCTTTCCAATCCGGGGTTCAGGCGCGAGGGCCGGATAGACATATCTGCGGCCCTGAGGGAATACCAGAGCTCGGTGAAGACCAACCGCAACTCGGTAGGCGACCTCGAGGGGGAGATCAGCGATGCCCGCGGCGCCAACATCCGCCACAGCACGCTGATGCGTCTTTCGCTTCCGGCTGTCGAATACGTCGCCCGCGCCTTCCCGGACGCTCTCTTCGAGCTTTACAACCCTGACGTCAACCTCACGACATCGATCATACAGGAGTATTATAAATGACCGGTGCCATCAAAAAAAAATGAAACATCATCACTGAAACAATCTATAATGACATACAGCAATACACCCTCAGGCCAGGGCAGGCAGAGTTTAGACAATGTGGCCACTCAGTTCAAGCCAAATCTCTTTTGGGACAATATACTGCAGCCCAAGAAATATCTCGGGCAGGCGTTTGCCGAGCTCAAGCGAGGATACCAGGCCGCGCTGATAACCATCGCGCCGGACGTGCCGGCCATAGAGCCTAACCGCAAGAAACTTAAAAGCATCGAGGAGCGTATGCGTCTCGAACCGGAGTTTATCAGCATGGCCTACGATGCCAATGCCACACTCGTCAAGTTTACCAACCTCAGATACAAGAAGAAAGAACAGAACGTCAATTTTCTCACCGATGCCGAGCTTGAAGAGGCCGGCCTGACCGAGGAGGTCTACAAGAAGACTCTCCTCCAGGTATCGCGCTTCATAGCCCGCATATACGACATGAGTGTGCCCGAGCAAGTGATAGAATACTGCCGCGGCATCGCCTTGGCCGGCCCCGCCATCCCGGCCGAAGAGCTTGAGCGCATCAGCCTCAAGCATCTGCGCGACAATATAGGCATGGACCTCTTCCCCTGTGTCATAGTGGTGGACAATGCCATCTATATGTCTCAGTCAGACCAGATGGAAAATCTCACCGACGGCCTCAACAGGCTCTTTGAAGAGATTATGCGCGACAAGCATCTGCGCCAGCGTATGCAGCTCTTCATTGTCACCACCGGCAAGGGCCCCGTGGATGTGTTCCCCTTCGACAACGTGGCCAATCAGATAGGCTATCTGGAGAGCTGTACCTTCAAGCCATTCGGCCCCAACATGATGGCCGACTCGCTCGAGCGTGCCCTGGAGGCCCTCGAGAAGCGCCGTGCCGAGATTGTTGAGTCTGGCTCTCGCTACTTCACACCCTGGATGATAGTCCTCTCCAACGGCCAGTGGCTCGAGTCCAAGAACGCCGGCTTGCCCGGGGTGGCCTCGCGTCTCAGAGAGATGGACGCAAGGGGGAAGATACACCTCTACGTGCGCAGTCTCTCGCCTGTGGGCAAGAAGCAGATGGACAACCTGCGCGTGCTCTCGGACAATGTGGCACAGCTCACAGACGTGAGCGGATTCTTCAGGGATGTGTACGACAGCCTCCGCAGCAGCACCAACTCGTCTGCCGGCGGAGAGAAGGTGCCTCTTGTCAACCGCTTCGGTTTTCAGTGACTGACAGCCGTGACTGATTGCAACAAACCTGATTCGGACAACGATATGCAAAGTTTACTGACCAACGAGCAGGCCGGAGAGATGTACGAGAGCCTGCGCAGGATACACCTCAGCGACAACGGCTGGGTTGACAAGGTCAACTCGCTCCGCTCGATTTTCGACCGTCTGCTCACCCTTGAGACGCTCACCTCCATCAATGCCAGGAAACTGCCGCCCGAGCTCGGCGGATTCCAGATGAAGATAGAGCATCTCGAGAAGGTTGTGCCCGGCCACAGGGAGCGTCTCGAGCCTCTGCGCCAGCTGTTCAACACCGTGCAGCACCAGACATTCTCCAACGGATACCAGCGACACGTGGCCCTCAACCGGCGCCGTTACATGGAGATACTCAGGATACTCGTGTCCCATGTGGCCCATGTCAGCGGTGTGCCCACGATGCCTGAGCTCTCGCTCGCTCTCTCCGAGCTCAACGACTATCAGAACGTGGACGAGCGCCAGGTGGTGATACTGTGCCAGCTCTTCAGGTCACATATGGACATCGCCGAGGGGACACGCATCGTCAAGGAGTTCGACGAATTTCTCAAGCGCAAGAAAGAGTTCGGTCTCGAAAAGGTCAAGTTCACGCTCATGACCTACTCGCTGCCCTTCACATACCGGACAGAGACAGACGCCTTCAAGCTCTCGTCCCAGGAGAAGGACGACCTCGCCGGGTGGACCGAATGGGCTCTGATCCGCGCTCTCGACCTGCTCGAGGACAACATACAGATGCGCCCCGGCCATCGCCCGTGGCTCGTATGGATATGCTCTGACATCCCGGAGACGGTAGACCCTGAGATATACGCCGACATCAAGCGCTGGGATGCCGAGAACAAGATGGTGTTCTATCCCATCTTCACATCGAGAAAGGCCGAAGAGCAGCTGGGCAGGCTCTTCGCCGGCCATCTGCCCAAGCCCAGCAAGCTCGACCCCAACAAGGCCGACAGATTTTTCAACTCCATAGCCCTGACTCTGCAAAGAGCCTCAAAGAAATGATCTGGAACATCCCCTCATACACCATGACCGGCACGTCGCATATCGCCGACAAGAAGCCCGGCCAGGATTATATCAAGGTGTCGCTCAACCCGGACAACGGCACAGCCATCGTGGTGGTGACAGATGGAGTGGGCTCGGCCCGCCTGGCCTACGAGGGCAGCCGCGGTCTGGCCAAGGAGGTGGCCTCACAGCTGGAACGCCGCGGCGCCGACCTGCTCGGGTGGAGCGACGGCGACATACGCCTCTGGCTTGCCAATGTCGTGGCCGACTGGCTCAAGGCCGAAAGCGCGCGTCTTATGTGTGTGCCCGAAGACCTGAACACCACACTGATGATATTCCTGAGCGACGGCGACAGGTTTGTAGCCGGCTCTATAGGCGACGGCCTTGTGGGGCGCATCGGAGACGACGGCTTCGACGTCCTGCTCGAGCCCGAGCATGGCGCCGCGGTCAACGTCAGCTACTTCGTGGCCACCTCGGACTTCAACAGCCATTTCAGGATTGTGCGCGGGCGCTTCGACGCCGCAAGCGTCTACTTTGCGATGACCGACGGCTCGTGCGACTGTCTCTACAACTACCGCGCCCGCACCTATGCCGAGGCGCTTGACATCTTCTGCGAGTGGACGCGCAAGTACGACCGCAAGGCTGTCAACAAGGCCGTCCACGACGTGGCCTCGCGCCTGTTCAAGGAGGTCACCTCGGACGACTGTGCCATAGCTCTCATCCACGGCCGCGAGGGCTCGGTGAGATGATATAACGCAGACAGTCCGGGCCTCGGCCCGGACTGTCTGCGTTATTATGTCATCGTATCATTCCTTGACGCCGTAGGCGAGGTCGCCCGCGTCGCCGAGGCCGGGGACTATGTAGGAGTGCGAGTTGATCTCGTCGTCTATGGCTCCCACCCAGATGGTGGTCTTGCCGGCCGGGAAGGTAGACTTGATGTAGTCGACAGCCTTCTGCGAGGCAATGATCGATGCCACGTGGACATGGGCCGGGGTGCCCTTGGTGAGCAGGGCGCGGTAACACAGCTCCATGCTCGCGCCGGTGGCGAGCATCGGGTCGGCTATCACCACGGTCTTGCCCTCGAGCTTGGGCGAGGCTATGTATTCGATGAAGACGTCAAAGTTTTCCTTCTCGCGATACTTGCGGTAGGCGCTCACAAAGGCGTTCTGTGCGTGGTCGAAGAAGTCGAGAAATCCCTGGTGGAAGGGGATGCCGGCGCGGAAGATGGTGGCAAGCACGATGTCTGTGTCGATGACGTCGCATTGGGCTGTGCCGAGCGGTGTCTGGACGGGCTCGCGGCGATAGTCGATGCGCTTTGAGATTTCGTAGGCCATTATCTCGCCTATGCGCTGGAGGTTGCGGCGAAACCGGAGCATATCGCCCTGGACATTGATGTCGCGCAGTTCGCTCATGTATTGGCTCACCAGCGAGGGCGAGTCGGCAAAGTTGATTACTTCCATAATTTGCGGTGTCTTTATCTATTGTTGTTTTTCTGTTTCTTCTGGGCTTGTCTGCGACAGCTCGCGGGCCACGAGCTCGGCAAACTGGTAGTTCTTTATGCCCCACCTTGGCGCTGTCAGCATCTCGGGCGGAGCCTGCGAGACAAAGCGGTCTATGGCTATGTCGGGCCTGAGAGTCCTGACGGCCTTGGCGCAGAAGCGCGCATACTCTTCGGGAGTCCAGAGGCGGGCGCGGTTCTCGCCGCGCAGATATGCCTCGGCCATGGCGGTGCCTTCGTGTATCTGCATCTGGTGCATCTTCACGACATCCACGGGCAGGGCGTTGACCCTGCAGAGCGTCTCCATCATCATCTCCTCGGTCTCGCCGGGGAGGCCCATTATCAGATGCAGCCCCACGGGGATGCCTCTCTCTGCCGTCATCCTCACGGCCTTTTCGGTCGCGGCCCATGTGTGGCCGCGGTTGACGGCGCGCAGCGTGGCGTCGTGCGAGCTTTCGGCTCCATACTCCACCATAGCCCACGGCAGGGCGGCGATGGCGTCGAGCAGGGCAGGCGAGACACAGTCTGGGCGCGTGCCTATCACCACACCCTCGATGCCGGGGGTGTCGAAGGCGCTGCGGTAGAGGGCGGCAAGCGCCTCGGCAGAGGCCCCATACGTGCTGGTATAGGCTTGGAAGTAGGCCAGGTAGCGCATATGCGGATACTTGCGTGAGAAGAATGCGATGCCTTTGCGCAGCTGTTCGCCCACGGGGTCTGAGGGGTTGCAGTACGAGGGACTGAACGAGCGGTTGTTGCAGTATGTACATCCGCCGCGGCCTATGGTCCCGTCGCGGTTGGGACAGCTGAAGCCGGCGTTGACGCTGAGTTTCTGCATCTTGCCTTCGAAGTGGCAGGCGAGAAAGTCGGCAAAGTCGCGGTAGGGTTTCATATCGGCCTCGTTTCAGATTCTGGCACAGCGGCCTATGAGCACGGCGTCGAGTATGACCATTGCGGCCATAGCCTCGACGATGGGGACAGCGCGCGGCACCACACACGGGTCGTGGCGCCCCTTGGGCCTGAGGGTCACGGACTCTCCGTCGCGCCCGACAGCCTCGACGGGGCGCATCAGTGTGGCCACGGGCTTGAAGGCGACGCGGAAATATATATCCTCGCCGTTCGATATGCCGCCCTGTATGCCGCCCGAGTGGTTGGTGGCGGTGTGCAGGGGGACTGTCCCGGGGACAAACGGGTCGTTAGCCTCAGAGCCTCGCATCGCCGCTCCCTCGAATCCCATGCCGTAGTCGAATCCCTTGGCGGCGTTGATCGAAAGCATAGCCCCGGCAAGCCTTGCCGCGAGGCGTCCGGCCACTGGGTCGCCCACTCCGGCGGGGAGCCCGCGCACAACACAGGTCACCGTCCCGCCTATGGTGTCGCCCTCGCGTTTCACCTCGTTGATCAGGGCCTCCATCCTCACGGCCATCCCGGGGTCGGGACAGCGGACAGGGTTGGTCTCTGTCCGGGACAGGTCGAGCTCTGTATATGGCTCGGAGAGAGTGAGGTGTCCTACCTGAGAGGTATAGGCCTCGATGGTCACGCCCATGGCGGCGAGCGCCTGGCGGGCGAATGCTCCGGCCACAACCCTTGTGGCGGTCTCGCGGGCGCTTGCACGGCCTCCTCCGCGGTGGTCGCGCAGGCCGTATTTTGCGGTATACGTATAGTCGGCGTGCGAGGGTCGGAAGGCCTCAGCGAGCTGTGAATAGTCGGCCGGGCGCTGGTCAGAGTTGCGGATGATGAAGCCGACAGGCGCCCCCGTCGTGACCCCCTCCATCAGACCCGAAAGAATCTCCACGCGGTCTGCCTCGGAGCGCGACGTAGTTATGGCGCTCTGTCCCGGGCGCCGGCGGTCCAGCTGGCGCTGTACCTCTCCGAGATCTATGGCCACACCCGCGGGCATCCCGTCTATCACTCCGCCGATGGCCGGGCCGTGGCTCTCGCCAAACCCGGTGAAGGTGAATATCGTGCCGAAACTGTTCATGCCTCAGCCTCCTCTCCGCTCTCCTCTTCTTTCACGAGGTCTGCCACCGTGGCTCCGACATATCCTATGAGGTCTGCGGGGGCTATCCTTATCTGGAGGCCTCGCTGTCCGGCCGAGACGTATATCTCGGGATAGTCTGCGGCCGTAGAGTGGAAGAATGTCGGGAAGGGCTTCTTCATGCCTATGGGCGAACATCCGCCGCGTATATAGCCTGTGAGCGGGAGCAGCTCCTTGACGTGTATCATCTCTGCCTTCTTGTCTCCGGCGGCCTTGGCCGCTTTCTTGAGGTCTACCTCGCAGTCTCCAGGCACCACGCATACAAAGTGGCCCCTCCTCTCGCCCTTGAGCACAAGGGTCTTGAAGACACACCTGATATCCTCGCCGAGCTCCTCGGCCACATGGGTCGCGGCCAGGTTGTCAGGGTCGACGGTGTACGGTATTAGCTGATACCTTATCTTGGCGCGGTCGAGCAGCCTCGCCGCATTTGTCTTGTTGATCTTCTCCATATCGGATGGGGCGGGATAATTGTTTACTGCAAAAATACCGATTAATGCTGAATAAAGCAAGTGCCCAGGCGCCTTAAGAGAGGAATCGCACCTTGGAAAGATTTCGTAAAGTCTCCCGCCGCGTGTCTTGGACGTATATCTCCACTCCGCGGCCTGCCAACCTCAAAGCCTGGGTGCGATATACATTTAGGACCTGCTCCGCGAGGTCCCCGGCGATGGTCGGGACTGGCGCCCCCGGTGTCGCCCGACAGTCTGCGGCATATAGCCGGTCGTATGCCTGATATGTCACTCGCCTAACATACCGGTGAGTGGCAACTGCCACATCCGCAATATATTAATGGTCTTGATAGCCTCCGGCGGTTTGAATTGCAGAAAATTATATGTTAAAATTTGCTAACAGATTTGTGCTCTTCAACCTCTAGCTTTATATTTGCAATGTAGATTTGTATCTCCAAGACTTTGAGACAAAGCTTGTTCGGGATGCCTATACCGCACCACGCCACAATATCGGCGATAAGAGAAATACAATAACCAAGCCGCACTCGCATCTTAAATATTACATAAAACAACCAATCACAAAAATCTAACCATGTTTATCGACCCAGGCTGCAAGACCGCAATCGCGGCCTTGATGCTCGCGGCGGCCTTCACGGCCACAGCCGCCACTCCGGTCCCCATCCCTACACCCGAGGGGACCTACATCGATCTCACCAAGACCGATGCAGAGAATGTCAATGTAGAGGGAAATGCCGGCCCCGACCAGTGTTTCGGAAGCACGGGCGCCAAGACCAAGGTGACATTCCTCCTGAACAACACCGCCGAACAGCCCTACACCTTCACTATGATGACAGGCCACAAGGGCACCTGCAACCTCAACCTCAGCATGACCGACGCCGCAGGCCGGGCTGTGATGACCGAGACCCTCAGCGTCCCCAACACCGGGAGCTGGGGACGCAGCACATTGCATAAGGTCTATATCAACGACCCGCTCCCCGTCGGCGAATACACGCTGGTCATCACCCCCTCTGACCTCAAGGACAGCAACTATGCGGGCAACTGGGGCAAGTTTGCCTTCTACGCAGGCATCGTAGACGGACGCGACCACATCCCCGGCTCCATAAGCCTCGGCAATGGCAGCTATGTGGGAATGCGCACAGAGAACAACGACGGCAACGTCGGCTATGTCAAGGACGACACATATGGCACATACGACATCGTCTGCGACGAGGCCGGTGTCTACGACTTCACCTGGGGCATCAGCAAGTATGGCGACGGGACAGCCACCATAACAGTAACAGACAAGGATGGCAACGAGAGCGTCAGGACCAAGTGGGACGTGGAGGCTCTCAACAACTACGCTCCCGCCACAATACATCTCGAGGGCGAGATAGCCAAGGGCGACAATGTGCTCAAGATTCTCTTCAATGCTCCCCACACCGGGTTCATCGCCAACTTCAACAACATCAGCCTCGCCAGGGTGGCAGACCACTATGCCTGCGTGCGCAACGTGGCCGTAGAGGGCCAGACCGTCACCGAGGGCAACGGCTATGACCTCAACTGCAATCTCCCCATCTCCTACGATGCCGAGACTGTCAGCTTCTCGTTTGACCATCCCTACGGCACCGTAGAAGTCACCGCCAAGAAGGGTGATGAGAACGTGGCCGTCACCGAGGCCGGTGGCAAGTACACCATTCCCACTCCAGACTCCAACGAGGAGACCATCGTCACCATGACGCTCACTCCCGATGCCGGCAGCGTGGCGGCCTACAAGACCGTCTACACAATGCGTGTGTTCCATATCGGAGAGATTATCCTCAACGAGCTGACCCTCGACGGCACTCCTGTCTCCGAAGAGCTCTTCGCCGCCATCACCGCCGAGCCTTACAAGGCAACGCTCGAGCAGGTGTTCACACATATGCCCGTGGTCAATGCCAAGTTCATGCACGGCCAGGAGATCACCGCCACCCCCGGCGAGCTCAATGGCGCCAAGGCAGACTATACTTTCATAGCCGAGGTGGATGGCAAGACCCGCACATACACCCTCACAATCGACGGCATTCACCTTTATGACCGCCTCGACACAGACGAGACCGTTGCCATGAAGTACAACGCCGGCACATACGATGAGACCGCAAAGACGTGGAGCGACGGCCAGTTCTCCATCACGGGCATCGACGGCGGCTGGAACAGCGAGTTCAAGTTCCCCATAACCGCCGTTGGCACCTATACTATCAAGCCCGCGGTAGACGCCGTTGTCAAGCAGCTCATCTTCAAGGGTCTCCGCGACAACTACACCAAGAACACCAACATCATCTCTGCTGTCAATGCGGGCGGCGCCACCGTATGGCTCCCCGGCGACAATCGCTTCTACAATACCTCTGAGGCAGGTGTGCGCGATCTCGTTGTGAACATCGAGGGCCATCAGGTAGGCACACCCATCGAGTTTACCGTCACCAGCAACGGCCAGCTCATGACCGAGTTTGAGTTCACCGTAGGCCGCGAGGCTGTCACCACTGCTCCAGTGGTTATCTCCACAAACACTGTAGTGCCCGAGAACGCCAACCACTTCGTGGCCGTGGCCAAGTTTGACCGCGTCATCGCATCGGCCAAGGCCACCGTCAACAACACCGAAATCAAGGCCATCGGCGGCAGCGACGTTGTCTACTTCCCCGCATGGAACCTCGACTACGACACCGAGTATGACCTCACCATCACCGAGGCTGTCGACAACTACGGCAACCGCCTCGCCTCGCCCGTCACCGTCAAGGCCTCGACAGGCGCCAAGGCCGAGGCCGCCAAGGCAGAGATGGAATATGTAGTGTCCAATGTGGCTGAGTTCAAGGCCGCTCTCGCCGCCGTCAACCAGTCCAACAAGAACGCCGACGCTCCCTGGGCCGTAATCTTTGTCAAGAACGGCGACTATGACTTCGGAGGCGAGGAACAGCGCTTCCAGTGCTGGAACATCTCCATCATAGGCGAGAGCCGCGAGGGCGTGATACTCCACGGCAACCGCTCGGGCATCTCAAACCCCGTGATCTCCACCCGCTACTCCACCAACATCTATCTCCAGGACCTCACCATCCGCAACGACTATGACTGGGGCAAGCCACGTGCCGGCGTAGGCGTGGCCCTCACCAGCGGCAACCGCGAGGTAGGCGTCAACCTCTCGCTCGAGAGCCAGCAGGACACCCAGGTGACCGACGGCAACCAGGGCTACTACACCGAGTGTGACATCTATGGCGCGGTAGACTATATCTGCGGCGGAGGCGACCACTTCTATGACAAGTGCAACTTCATCATGACCGCCGACGGCACCATCGCCGCTCCCTCTACCGAAGAACAGCACAAGTGGGGCTACGTGCTCAGCAACTGCACCGTCACCGAGATTGCAGAGAACACCGTTACCGAATGGTTCATAAGCCGTCCGTGGAAGAACTATCCCCGCACATACCTGTTGAACACCAAGATGTACCAGCACCCCGCAGGCACAGGCTACAACAGCATGGTCAATCTCCCCACCGCCTTCTATGAATATGGCTCGATGGACCTCGAGGGCAATCTCCTCGACCTCAGCGGACGCGGCAACTCGCCCACACACACCGGGCCGGCCTACAACCCCGTGCTGACCGCCGAGCAGGCTGAGATGTTCACGCCCGAGAATGTCCTGGGCCAGACCGACAGCTACTGCGTGGCAGAGATAGCCAAGCGTCCCGAGGCACCCGTGCTCAAGACCGTCGAGGCCCGCGCCACCGGCACCGTCCTCACATGGGATGACAACGCCGACGCCCGCTTCTATGCCGTATATCGCGACGGCAAGTATGCAGGCCACACCACCGGCAACACCTTTGCCGCTGACACCAACGGCGACTACACCGTGCGTGCCGCCAATGCCCGCGGCGGCATGGGTGCCCACTCCAACGTCCTCACCGTAGGCGACTCCACAGCCATCGGCACCGTTGAGGCAGACGAGACCGTAGACGTAGAGTATTACAACCTCCAGGGCATCCGCGTCAGCGGCGAGCCCGCAGGCGCCTGCATCAAGGTGGCCGTCAAGGCCGACGGCACCCGCGACGCCAAGGTGGTAGTGAAGTGACCTCTCAGCGGATACAACCCCTTTTTCCCCTGTCGGCCGAGCCTCCGCTCTCCGGCAGGGGAGATTTTTTATGCCGCCCTCTGGCCTGAAGCTTCGGGCCGATGCGTGAAAAATTGCAAATTATTGATTCATAGTGACAAATATTGCATTATTTTTTGTATCTTTGCGACCGTCTTGCGCGCCTGCCCCATGCAAGGGGTGGAGACGCGCATCTTAAGCTGCAAAAACGACGAATATAAAAAGCTGAATTAAAACACCTTATGAACCCAATCAAAAAAACCATCGCACTGCCTGACGGCCGCGTCATCACCCTCGAGACCGGCAAGCTGGCCAAGCAGGCCGATGGAGCGGTAGAACTCCGCATGGGCAACACCATGCTGCTGGCCACCGTGGTTACAGCCAAGGACGCCG
>JAIDJD010000279.1 GCA_029052375.1 Duncaniella sp.
GAAACGGTAGTCCCTCAGGTCGTCCATCATTATCTCGTATGCTGGGAAGTATATTGTGTCGGGGTATGCCGCGGCCGTCTCGTCTATGGCCAGGTGGAGGGTAGACTTTATCAGGGTGTTCTCCCTGACGCCTCCGCCGAGGTATCTGAGCGGGCTGACGGTGAAGACTATCCTTGCCGCCGTGTTGACGCCCCTTATCGTCTCAACTGTCTCTTTCAGAGCCGTGGCGGTCTCTGCGAGGCTCAGGCGGCGGAGGTCGAAGAGCCCTCCGGGCTGTTTGTGGCAGTTGGCCACCGTGTTTCCGTTCTCTGCAAGCACGTAGCAGACGGTGGTGCCGAGGGTGATGAATATGGCCGAGGCTTTGCGGAGCGTTTCGGCTCCGTCGGCGATGGCTCCGTTCATCAGCGCGAGTGTCTCGTCGGCTCCTGCGGCCGAGCGCCGAGTGTGGAAGTCCCAGTGGCGCCACTTGTCCTCGTGGCAGAAAAGCTCGTCGCGCGACACGGGGCGCCTCTCGGCAAGACGCCTGAAGGCTCCGAGCACGGAGAGGGGGTTGTAGAGCGGGCCGAACGGGTTGACACACACGTCGTAGAGCTCGGAGGCGAGCTCGGCCCCGATATTGTCGCTGAAACAAGAGCCTGCGAGGAGCAGGGGAGAGCCGTAGCCCACGAGGCCCTGAAGTCCCTTGAGAGGTTCTGTGACGGTGCGGAATTCCATTTGTGGCGAGAGAGGGTCAGAATCGGTTGTATATCCACGTGTCTCCGCCCTCCCAGGGATAGAGATAGAGCACGTCGCCGTTGCTCTGCCAGGTGAAGTACATCTGGTCCATCTGGTCGGGAAACTCTACGGTCAGCTGGTTGCCTGAGGTGTACCAGATGATGTCGAAGGTGTCCTGGCCATAGTAGTCTTCGACATAGTAATAGCCGGTGCCGTTGCGACGGAAAGAAAATTCGTTGTAGAAGTCGCCGAGGGGCGCCACCATTCGCCAGTTGCCTGTGATGAAAGGGTCTTCGTCGTCGACGACGCAAGATGTCAGGGAGAGGGCGGCGGTCATTATGACGGCGAGAAGGAGGCCTGTGCGGTAGATTTTTGCCATAGAGTGAGTGTCGGATTAGTGGGAGCTGGAGATGGATAGAAACAATAGTAATGTCCCTGAAATAAAAATGTCGTCAGGAGCATATTTGTTCAATGTGCGTCTCCGCTTTCCAGGGCGCAAAAGTAATAATTTTCCGTCAATCCCCCAACCCTTGGGAGGGATAATCAGGGTGTGAGTCTGAGAGGCCCATCGCCGAGGGTGCGGGCGCGGCGTCCGCATCTGTTCAGCTCGCCGAGATATCGCTCGCGCCTGAGGGGGTGAATGTCGGTCCCGAGTATCACAGAGTCTGCCTCGTAGCTTGCGGCCAGGGCGGCGATGTCGCCCTTGAATCCGCGCCCTACAAGCAGATAGTCTGCCCCGCGCCACAGAGTGTCGGCCGCGCCTGCCTCTCCGGCGGGGACTACCACCATGCGACGCCGTCCGTGGCTCACCATGAAGTGTTCCGCGGCGTGTGTTATCCTCAGCGAGTCGATGCCCGCGGCGGCCATATATCTGGCAAAGCGCCAGCGGTATGCCTCGAGGCGGCGGCCGGCGCCGTCGTGGGGCAGGTCTGAGTGAATGGTCAGCACACCGCCGCGGCAGACGGCTATGTCCGTGGCCTCGGCGTCTCCGCATATCCACACACCCTCGGCTGGCAGGCGGACCGGAAAGAGCAGGAAGGCCGCGGCGGTGGCGGCCATGGCCATCGCTCCGGCGGCGGCCGCCGTCCTGGAGCGGTATCTGACCCCGAAGCCGGCCAGAAGGAACGCCCCGACATAGCAGATGACGGCCCAGAGGGGTATCGCCATGCCGTCCGGTATCCCTATTGTATGTCCGCCGAAGGTCTCCGCGCTCCATTCCATGATGCCGTACAGCCTGTCTGCGAGCCACGACAGCCAGCCGGGAGAGACGCCGACGGATGCAAGAGTGAGCCCGGCTATGCCGCACGCAAGCAGCGGTGCCATGGCCGCAGACGCCACGAGATTGGCCGCAATGGATGTGAGGTGCAGCTCTCCGAACCATGCGGCGGCCACCGCGCCCGTTGCGGCGAAGGCCGCCACGCAGAGCAGAGCCGAGTGGAACAGGCCTCTGAAATCTCCCAGAGGCAGGTGCATCTCCTGTACGGGCATGACGTAAAGTATGATGGCGAGCACGGCCAGGAAGCTCATCTGGAATCCGGGCTGGCAGAGCGCCCCCGGGTTGGCGGCGAGTATGAGCAGGGCTGAGGCGCAGAGCGAGTTCATCACGTCGGCCGAGCGGTAGAAGACCGTCGCCAGAAGCAGTACGGAGGTCATGGCGGCGGCACGTGTGACGGAGGGGGTCAGTCCCGTCAGAAGGGCAAAGCACCACAGCCCTGCTATCACCACGGCCGCACGTGTGCGCCACAGCCCCGCGGCCGTCAGCGGCAGGCAGCATATCCACAGCATCAGGGTTATGACGGCCACGTGTATGCCGCTGAGCGCCAGCAGGTGTGCTATGCCTGCGCGGCCGAACAGGCCGCGGGTCTCCGGTTCTATCACATGGCCCTCGGCCAACAGGGCCGCGCGCAAGAACTCTGCCGTGGCCAGCCTTAGCCCCATGTCATCTATCAGCCTGCCTGTCGAGGTCCTGAGACGGCTGAAGGCCGCCCTCGTTCCTGAGCCGGGGCCTGTCACCTCAAGGTTGTCTTCCGTCACGTGGCAGACCGCCGTGACACCCTGCAGTCTCAGGAACTTGTCCGGGTCTGGCTCGAGCGGTATGCCGCTTCTGTTCTCCAGAGGCTTCATGCGCCCCTTGAATCTCACGTCCCATCCGGCCTTGTCGCCGAGAGCCTCCCCGTAGGCCATCACCTTGGCCTTGAACGGTGGGCATGGGTGTCCTCCGCGGGCTCTGACAGCAACGGTGAGCTGTGTGGCGTTGCCCTTCTCGCGGACAGCCTCGGCGGTCCCCTCCCATACGTCTGCCGCTCCCGCCGTCCCCTCAGGCATCATCGCCTGGGGATGGGCCAGCGAGGCGGCTATGCCGAGCGCGAGTCCGAGCAGGAGGCTTCCGGCCAGAGAGCGTCGCGCAAACATGGCCGCGAGGCCCAGGGCGGCGGATACAGCGAGCCCCCATGCTCCCGCCCCGGCATCAGCGCACAGAATGCCGCAGACAAATGCCGAAGCAAAGGGGAGCAGGGGGCTCACGCGAGGATTCATTCCTCAGGCCGGTTTAGAGGCGCGCACTACGAAGAATCTGGTCCCGCCGG
>JAIDJD010000028.1 GCA_029052375.1 Duncaniella sp.
TTCCAGGTACTTGTCCTCGGCATAGCAGTGCTCATCATCTCTTCTTTCCTCCCCCAGCTTATCTGAACCCTTTAAATCAATTCTATACTTAAAAGGAATCATGTCCTCAATCTTAGACAATCGTCCCGCTCTCGCCCGCGAGGTAGAGCAGGTTGCAGAGGTAGCCGGATACCTCTGGCAGAAAGGATGGGCCGAACGCAACGGCGGCAACATCACAATCAACGTCACTGAATATGTAGACGACGAGATACGCAATATGCCCGCCGTCAGCCCCGTGTTCGAGATTGGCGCCACACTGCCCAATCTTAAGGGCTGCTACTTCTTCTGCAAGGGCACCAACCGCCGTATGCGCGACCTTGCCCGCTGGCCCATGGAGAACGGCTCTTTCATACGCATTCTCGACGACTGCGCCCACTACGAGATCATCGCCGACATGGCCGTGAAGCCCACTTCTGAGCTTCCCTCTCACCTCGCCGTGCACAACTATCTCATCTCTAAGGGTTCGCCTTACAAGGCGTCTCTCCACACTCATCCCATCGAGCTCGTGGCCATGAGCCACTGCAAGAAGTATCTCGACAAGGATGTGGCCACCAAGCTGCTCTGGAGCATGATACCCGAGACCAAGGCTTTCTGTCCCCGCGGCCTCGGCATCATCCCCTACCAGCTCCCCGGCTCGAACGAGCTTGCAGAGTCTACCATCCACGAGCTTGGCGACTATGACGTTACCCTCTGGGAGAAGCATGGCGTATTTGCTGTCGACACCGACATCATGGCCGCCTTCGACCAGGTGGACGTGCTCAACAAGTCTGCTCTCATCTTCATCGCCGCCAAGAATATGGGCTTTGAGCCCGACGGTATGTCTGACGAACAGATGGCCGAGATGACCCGCGCCTTCAACCTCCCCAAGTAATCAGGGAACAGGAACGATAAACAAGAATCCTCCCGCCCAGGGCCGAAGCCCCGGGCGGGAGGATTGATTTTGGCGGCAGCCTGCCGCCGGTGTTTTCAGATGAAGAGGTTGACGTTGGAGTTTTCGGCTGTGTTCATGTAGGAGGCCACGCCGCCGACAGTCACATTGTCGAGAAGCTCCTCTTTTGAGATGCCCATCACGTCCATCGACATCTGGCAGGCCATGAACTCAACGCCATTGGCAATGGCCATATCGCGCAGAGTCTCGAGCGAGTCGATGTTTTTCTTCTTCATGATGTAGCGCATCATGAGCGGGCCAATCCCGAATATGTTCATCTTGGACAGAGAAAGCCTGTGGCTGTCCGAGGGAAGCATCATGCCGAACATACGTCCGAAAATGTCTTTCCTGACAGCTGGCTTCTTCTCTTTCTTGATGGCGTTCAGGCCCCAGAAGGTGAAGAAGATTGTGACCTTCTCTCCCGTGGCCGCGGCGCCGTTGGCCAGAACGAAGGTGGCGAGGGCCTTGTCGAGGTCGTCGCTGAAGAGTATGAAGGTCTTGCCTTTGCCCCCTTTGGGCGCGATGTCGGCAGGCTTTCTGTCTCCTTTGCCTATGGTGACGCTGTGTATCCCTTTTGAAGCCTCGTGCGATATGAAGGCGTTGCCGGTCGATTGACACCAGGCCTTGGCGTCGCGGGCAAATCCCGGGTCTGTGGCCTTGACGGTGAGCACAGAGCCTGCCGGAGCCTTCTCGACAGCCTGTCTGAGTTTCATTATGGGCCCCGGGCATGAGAGGCCGCAGGCATCCACACTTATAGCGGCCGGTGTCGGGGTCTGACGGGGAGATGGCGCCGCACACGAGGCGGCCTTAGCCGCAGGCACGGCTATCGGGGCCGTAGCTGTCCGGTATGTCTTGATGCCGCCGATGAGGTTGCGGACATCGTTGAATCCGCGCTGGCTCAGTATGTTGGAAGCGAGGTATCCGCGCAGACCTACGCCGCAAAAGAGCACGATGGGCTTCTCTGACGGAATCCTGTCGAGCATCCCGCGCATATCGTCGAGCGGTATGTTGACAGCTCCTTCCAGCGAGCCTGTGGCAAACTCTTCGGGTGTGCGCACGTCTATGAGAGCAATCTTGCCGCGGTCCATGTCTCTGAGCTCGCGCCAGTATATAGGCTTCATCTTGCCGGTGAGGATATTGGAGGCTACATATCCGGCCAGCGCCACGGGATCTTTGGCCGAGGAGTAGGGAGGGGCATAGGCGTGCTCTGTGCGCATCAGTTCGGAGAGTCCGCCGTTCTCCTTGATGACCCGCGCAAACTGGTCGATGCGCTTGTCCACGCCGTCATAGCCCACAATCTGCGCGCCGAGCAGGCGCCCGGTCTCTGGCGCGAACACCACCTTGATGGTCATAGGCGTGGCGCCGGGATAGTAGCCGGCGTGAGAGTTGGGATGTATGGTAGCGGTCAGATAGGGTGTGTTCTCCTGCTTGAGACGCTTGGCTGTCATGCCCGTGGCGGCGACGGTGATGTCGAACACCTTGGCCACGGATGTGCCTATCGAACCCTCGTAGCGCTCGCTGTCGCCCATGACCATATTGTCTGCCACGATGCGGGCCTGGCGGTTGGCCGGGCCTGCCAGGTAGTTCATCCACGGCTTGCCGTCCGAGGGATGTGGAAATTCGATGGCATCGCCTACGGCATATATGTCAGGCTCGGATGTGCGGAGGTATTCGTTCACCCTTATGCCTCCGCGCTCGCCGGTGGCCAGCCCGGCCTTGAGGGCCAGACTGTTCTGTGGCCTCACGCCTATGGAGAGAATAACGATGTCGGCGTCAAGCTTCTCCCCCGAGCCGAGCGAGACCTTCAGGCCATCGCCGCATTTCTCAAATGAGGTGACAGCTGTTTTGAGGTACAGACCCACACCCTTCTCTGCAAGATGCTGATGTACTATCGCGGCCATAGAGAAGTCTACGGGTGCCATCACCTGGTCTGACATTTCTATCACAGAGACCTCGGCGCCCGCATCGTGGAGATTCTCGGCCATCTCAAGGCCTATGAAGCCACCGCCGACAACAACCGCGCGTCGCACGTCGCGGGTTGCGAGATAGCTCTTGACGGCATCGGTGTCTGCTACGTTGCGCAGGGTGAAGATGCCGGGAAGGTCTTTGCCGGGCAGATCGGGCACGAAGGGCGATGCGCCGGGCGAAAGCAGCAGGCGGTCGTAGCTCTCCTCATATACTGTCCCGTCCGGACCTTTGACCTCCACGCATTTGCGGTCGGGGTGGATGTCCGTGACCTCTGAGTTGACCCTGACGTCGATGGCGAACCTGCGTCCGAAAGCCTCAGGGGTCTGCACAAAGAGCTTGTCGCGGTCGGCTATGGCACCGCCTATGTAGTAGGGCAGGCCGCAGTTGGCAAAGGAGATAAACTCCCCTTTCTCAAACAGGATGATTTCCGCCTGCTCGT
>JAIDJD010000280.1 GCA_029052375.1 Duncaniella sp.
CCCTCTGGATCCAGCGTATCAACGCCGCCGCTCGCCTCGAGGACCTCAGCTACTCCAAGCTCATGGGCCTCATCCACAAGGCCGGCATCGAGATCAACCGCAAGGTGCTCGCCGACCTCGCCCTCAACAACCCCGCCGCCTTCAAGGCCGTGGTTGACAAGGTGAAGAACGCCTGAGACATCATCAGACAATAAAAAAGCCGCGACACCCGCCAAGGGCGCCGCGGTTTTTTTATATACTTTACGTTTCTATTTATCCTTCGGGGCACGGAAGTCACTTCCTGGCCAATACCATATCGAACACCTCCCACGAGGCTCCCATGGAGACAAGGGCGGTGAGTATCCAGGGCACGAGCGAGACGGCAGACTGGACATGGGCTGAGAGGCCGGCGGTCAGAGGCATGAGCAGAGAGGTGAGCGAGGGGACGGCGAGTGTCATCAGCGCGCCCATCACAAAGCCCGCGAGTGCCGCGAGGAGCACGGCCAGACGGCCGCGGCGGCGCACCGTCTGCTGGTGGGCCTTGATCATCTCCACACGCTCGAGGTTGCGGTCGAGACGGGCCATGAAGTCGGCCCCTGAGGAGAGACGGGGATTGAACCCGTCGAACAAGCTCTTTATTTCATCATTTTCCATAGGTCTTGTCTTTTGAGTTAATCCTTGGATAGGAGGCCGCGCAGATGGTCGCGTCCGCGCGACAGCTGTTTCTTTACGGCCGCCTCAGAGCTGTCGGTGACAGAGGCTATTTCCTTGACCGTATAACCCTGCATATAGAAGAGGAGTATAGCGGTGCGCTCGGCGGGCGATAGCAGACCCAGCGCCTTGTAGAGCGCCTCATAGCGCATACCTCCATCGGCACTCTCGGCCGAGGGACGCTCGGGGGCGGCGTCATAGCCGACGGTGGGCCGGTGTGAGCGCCGCGCCGAGACAAAGGTGTTGTAGGCGATGCGGAACACCCATGCCTTGAACCGCGCCGCATCCTCGAGCCCGTCAGACGACAGATAGGCCTTGACCAGAGTCTCCTGGGCCAGGTCGTCGGCCATCATTGTGTCGCCGCAGCAGAGGGCTGTCAGAAAGCGCCTCAGCCCTTCCTGACACCCTTCGGCATAGCGGATGAATTCGTCGCGGGTCATTGTCTTACTCGCCCTTGCGGTCCCCGGCTTTCTCTTCCTCGGCCTCGACCTGCCTGCGGGTGGCAAAGAATACTATCAGGTAGCTGAGACCCACGGCAAACGAAATGCAGCCGAACATTATAGGCATATACACATCGTCGTCGCCAAACTCGACATCCGGGTCGCCGTTAAGGCACAGCAGTCCCAGAAGGCAGAGCACAAGCCCGATAAAGGCAAACATACATCCGCGCATCAGACGCTTGTTGAGCACCTCGCGCGGCGTCAGACGCGGTTTGGCAAGGGCCTCGGCCAACTTGTCGACATCTATCGAATTGTTGGCCTCGATGGCCTTGAGCAGCACCTCGGCGCGCTTGTTGTCGCTGTTGACGGATTTTCGGATTGTTATCCACACTATCAGGACGGGGAGCACCACGCAGATGGCGATGGGCACCAATACGCCGGCAAGAATATCTTCCATTAGATTCTTAGTTTATCGGGTTTTTAAATCAGTTAATATCTTTGAGACATCTCGCTGATAAGACGCACGACGGTGCCGAAAGGTGACAAGCCAGGACAAAAAATATCCAAAAAAAATCTGCAATATCCCGCAAGCAGGTATGAGTCAGGCGGATATTGCATATTTGTTTCATCGAGACTACTTCTTCTTGTCGTCAGCTGTGAGCTTGAACGACACCGGCAACGTATAGTAGACACTCACCGGCTTGCCGTCCATAAGGCCCGGCGAGAAAGCCTCGAGCTTCATGACGGCATCGACGGCGGCCTGGTCGAGGTCGGGCGAAACACTGCGTATCACCTTGGGCGAATTCACCTTGCCATCCTTGCCGACAACAAACTGGACTACAACAAAGCCCTGCTTGTTTTCATTCTTGGCAGACTCGGGATAGCGCACGTTCCTGCTCAGACACTCGAGCAGAGCCTTCTCTCCGCCAGGATACTGAGGCTTCACCTCCACCACCTTCAGAGGCTCGTCGTCGGCCACGGCCGCTTGCACAGGCGCAGGATTTTCATTAACTTTGCTGTCCGAAACAACCGCCATGGAGGGCAGCACAGCCTCGGAAGCGCCGGAAAGCACAGAGGCTACGGCCGAGAGATCTGTCACAAAGAGCGCGGCACCCAGGGCGGGCACAAGCGCGAGAGCGCGCCACCGGCGCAGGCCTCTCGTCGAAGAAGAATACATCATAGTGATTCTGGTTTTAAGATTACTGTGATTCAGGCTGTTGGCGAACGACTGGAATCTATAGCCGACAGCCTTTTTAATTAATAACATCTGATAATCCTTGATATTGGCACCCGAGCCAATGGCCCCGGCGTCGGCCTGATACTCGTGGACAGCGCGCACCTCGCGCAACATAAGCCACGACACAGGACTGTACCACTGCACGAGACACACCGCATAGCCGAGAGCAAGGTCGGCCCAATGGCAGAAGCGCACATGGATGCGCTCGTGAGCCACCACAAGAGGCAGGCATGGAGACTCCATATCCTCCACAGAGACCACTATCCTGTCTCCGATGCTGAACGGAGCCAGCGCTCTGTCTCCGCTCACCAGCACCTCAGTCCCGTCAACATCCGCAGGCACAGTCGCGGCCAGCACCGAGCGGAGACGCATGGCTATCGCCACCCCCCAGAAAAGCAAAACCGCAATGCCGCAGACATAGACACCGAGCAAGACATTCCACAAAGACAGCCCCTGAGACCCATCAGCGGCCACGACAACCCCTCCAGGCACAAGCCCGGTCACATCTACATCTGCAAGAGCCTGAGCGCTCCCCGAGCCAGCCATGCCCGCAACCGGGACAGCAACCAGAGCAAGAAGATAGACCGACAGAAGTGTCAGGCGGTTCTGCCAGGGCATCTTCTCGGCCGACAGCAGCCACTTGTAAGGGAGATACAGAGCCGTCAGCACAAGCGACGACGCAAGCGAAAAAAAGAAAAGCTGGCCCATAGACTAATCCTTGTTGCGTTCCTCCACAATCCTGATTATCTCCTTCAGCTCGTCCACCGAGATTTTCTCGTCAGCCACAAGCGCAGAGACAACAGACTTGTAGGAATTGTTGAAAAAATTACCTATCACCTCCATCAGCGAGCGCTCGCGCACAACACTGCGAGGAGTCACGGCATAATAACGGTGGGAATTCCCTACTACCTCATGCCCTACATGGCCCTTCTCCTCGAGAATCTTTACGAGAGTGGCAACAGTATTCTGGTGAGGCTTAGGATCGGGATACCCGGCCAAAATCTCGCGCACAAACAGAGGTCCGCGCTCCCAGAGCGCCTTCATTATCGGCAGCTCCTTGTCGGTCAGCAGACCGGCTTTACGTGATGACTTCATAGGCGGTATGAATTGAAAAATCTGACACCGCAAAGATATAACTAATAATTTAGTTATCCAACTAATTTCTTAGTTATTTTCATAC
>JAIDJD010000281.1 GCA_029052375.1 Duncaniella sp.
CTGTATAACCACCACATTTCTTTCAATCCACAGCGATTATGCAAGACTTATCAGTAGCGACATCCTGGTTTCACTCACTCCTGCTCGGCTACATCCCCGAGTGGGCGGCCGTAACGCTGGAGTGTCTGCTCATAGGCGTGGCCCTGCTGCTCCTCTACTCGGTGCTCGCCCTTTTCTACATCCTGTTCGAGCGCAAGGTCTGCGCCGCCTTCCAGTGCCGCCTCGGCCCCAACCGCGTAGGTCCCTGGGGTCTGCTCCAGAGTGTCGCCGATATGTTCAAGATACTCATCAAGGAGCTCATCTCGCTCAACCACGTAGACCAGTTCCTCTTCGCCCTCGCCCCCTACCTCGTCATCATAGCCTCTGTGATGGCCTTCGCGGTGCTCCCGTGGGGCAACGGCCTTGAAATCATCAACTTCAACGTAGGCATCTTCTTCCTGCTGGCCGTCTCGAGCATAGGCGTGCTCGGCATCCTGCTGGCCGGATGGTCGTCCAACAACAAGTACACCCTCATCGGCGCCCTCCGCTCCGGCGCACAGATGGTCAGCTACGAGCTCTCCATGGGCCTCTCCGTGGTGACAATGGTGGTCATCGCCGGCACCATGAACGTCCATGAGCTCTGCATGGCCCAGGAACACCTCTGGTTCATATTCTCGGGCCACATCCCCGCCATCATCGCCTTCATCATCTTCATGATAGCGGGCACAGCCGAGACCAACCGCGGCCCCTTCGACCTCCCCGAGGCCGAGAGCGAGCTGACAGCCGGATACCACACAGAATACTCGGGCATCCACTTCGGATTCTACTACCTGGCCGAGTATCTCAACCTCTTCATAGTCTCAGGCGTGGCCGCGCTCCTCTTCCTCGGAGGATGGATGCCCCTCCACATCCCCGGACTCGACGCCTTCAACCACATCATGGACTACATCCCCTCCGTGGTATGGTTCATCGGAAAGGCCATCTTCCTCTCCTTCATCATCATCTGGTTCAAATGGACATTCCCCCGCCTGCGCATCGACCAGCTGCTGACCCTGGAATGGAAATATCTCCTGCCCATCAACCTCTTCAACCTCATACTGATGGTTGTCGTGGTGCTCTGCGGCCTCACCCTCTGATACCAAATCTCCCCCCAGCAACCCAAACATCCCCCCATACCTTAAAGCGATGAGTGATAAATATGGCAAAATAGCCCAGGTGATCGGCCCCGTGGTCGACGTCATCTTCGAAGGGAACGACGAAGGCTCGGCCGTCGCAATCCCCCCCATCTACACGGCCCTCAAAGTGGACCGCGAGGACGGAACCCAACTCATACTCGAAGTGGAACAGCACATCGGCGAGAAGACCGTCCGCTGCGTGGCCATGGAGAGCACCGACGGCCTCCGCCGCGGCACAAGAGTCGACAACCTCGAACGACCCATCGCCGTCCCCACAGGCGACCAGGTCAAAGGCCGTCTCCTCAACGTCCTGGGCAACGCCATCGACCGTCTCCCCGAACTCAACCGCGAGAACCTCCGCCCCATACACCAGCCCGCACCCAAGTTCGACGAGCTCACCATAGGCACCGAGATCCTCCTCACGGGCATCAAGGTGATCGACCTGCTCGAACCCTACTCCAAGGGCGGCAAGATCGGCCTCTTCGGCGGCGCCGGCGTAGGCAAGACCGTGCTGATCATGGAGCTCATCAACAACATCGCCAAAGGCCACAACGGATTCTCCGTATTCACCGGCGTCGGCGAGCGCACCCGCGAAGGCAACGACCTCCTGCGCGAGATGATAGAGAGCGGCGTCATCAAGTACGGCAAGAAGTTCGAGGAAGGTATGGAACGCGGCGAGTGGAACCTCGCCGACGTAGACAAGGACCAGCTCAACGACTCCCAGGCCACACTCGTCTTCGGCCAGATGAACGAGCCCCCGGGCGCACGTCTGCGCGTAGCCCTCTCGGGCCTCACCGTCGCAGAACAGTTCCGCGACCAGGACGGAGGCGGCAAGGACATCCTCCTCTTCATCGACAACATCTTCCGCTTCACGCAGGCAGGCTCCGAGGTGTCGGCCCTGCTCGGCCGAATGCCCTCGGCCGTAGGCTACCAGCCCACCCTCGCATCCGAGATGGGCGCCCTCCAGGAGCGCATCACCTCTACCAAGAACGGCTCCATCACATCCGTGCAGGCCATCTACGTCCCCGCCGACGACCTCACAGACCCCGCCCCCGCCACGACATTCTCGTTCCTCGACGCCACCACAGTGCTCTCGCGCAAGATAGCCGAGCTCGGCATCTATCCCGCCGTAGACCCCCTCGAGTCCACATCGCGCATCCTCGACCCGCACCTCATCGGCGAGGACCACTACAACACCGCACAGGCCGTCAAGCAGCTCCTCCAGAAATACAACGAGCTCCAGGACATCATCGCCATCCTCGGCGTCGACGAGCTCTCGGACGAGGACAAGCTCGTCGTGGCCCGCGCGCGCCGCGCCCAGCGCTTCCTCTCCCAGCCCTTCCACGTGGCCGAGCAGTTCACAGGCCTCCCCGGCGTGATGGTGCCCCTGAGCGAGACCATCCGAGGCTTCAAGATGATACTCTCAGGCGAGGTAGACCAGTATCCCGAACAGGCCTTCCTCAACGTCGGCACCATCGACGAGGCCATCGAGAAGGGCAAGAAGCTCCTCGCCGAGGTCGCAAAATAAAGACATCCCCTCCAACCCCTGTCCAACACCCCCAACCAGCAGACCATGACACTCAAGATAATATCGGCCGAAGACATCCTCTTCGAGGGCGAGACCTCGGCGGTCCACCTGCCCGGAGCCCTCGGAGCATTCACCGTGCTCAAGGGCCACGCCTCGCTCATATCCACCCTCACCCCGGGCCAGGTGCGCTTCGCAACCCCCGGCGGAGAGAAGGCCATAAAGATCGAAGGCGGCATAGCCGACATCGACAGCGACGTAGTCTCGGTCTGCATCTACTGACACCCCCAAAATCCAGACAATGAAGCATCTCAAGAACATCCTCGCGGCCGCCCTCCTCGGGCTCCTCGCCATGCTTCTTCCCGTCCCGGCCGCCGCTGCCGCAGACAAGGGGGGAGAGCAGACAGAAGAACAGAAGGGTGTCGACGCCAAGGGCATCATCTTCGAACACCTCGGCGACGGCTACGGATGGGAAGTGCCGTTCAACCACCACAAGCGCCTCCCCCTGCCCGTCATCGTATGGGACAGGCAGACAGGCCTCCACGCATTCTCGTCCTCGCGCCTCGCCCACGGACATGAATACACCGACGGCGGCGTCACCTTCCGCATAGCCGGCAAGGAGAGCGCATACAAAGGCAAGGTAGTGGCCGTCATCGGCGGCAAGGAGCTCAAGCCCGCCCTCGACATCTCCATCACCAAGAACGTCTGCGGCGTCTTCATAGCCGTTGCCGTCTGCCTCTGGCTGATACTCGACGTCGCACGCTGGCACAAAGCCCAGGGACAGCGGGGCACCATGAAGGCCCCCCGCAGGTTGACAGGCGCCGTAGAGTTCGTCATACTCTTCATCTACGACGGCGTCATCAAGCCCACGCTCAAGCACAAGGCCGGCAAGTTCGCCCCCTACCTGCTGACGGTCTTCTTCTTCATCCTCGTGATGAACCTCCTGGGCCTCATAGTGATATTCCCCGGCGGCGCCAACCTCACGGGCAACATCGCCGTCACACTCGTGCTGGCGCTCCTCACCTTCGCCGTCACCAACATCTTCGCCACAAAGCACTACTGGAAAGAGATATTCAACCCCGAGGTGCCCTGGTGGCTCAAGTGGCCCCTCCCCATCATGCCCCTCATAGAGCTCTTCGGCATATTCACCAAGCCCGCGGCCCTCACCGTCCGCCTCTTCGCCAACATGATGGGCGGACACATGATAGTCATCGTGCTGACCCTCCTCATCTTCATCTTCTCCTTCATGGGCCCCGCCGTCACCGGCGCCACCGCAGTGGTGTCCATCATCTTCTCGGTGTTCATGCTCCTGATAGATGTCCTGGTCAGCTTCATACAGGCCTACGTCTTCACGATGCTCTCGACCATCTTCATAGCCCTCGGGCAGGAAGAAGGCCACGAAGCCCACAAGGAGAGCCTCGAGAGCGGACACGCAGCCTGAACCCCCGGACACAAGCAAATCCAAACAAACAACAAACTATAACCCCCCTAAATCTCCCACTATGTTAGCAATGATTTTAGCAGCAATCGAAGGAACATTAGGTCTCGCAGCCTGCATCGGCGCAGCCATCGCAGCCATCGGCGCAGGTATCGGCATCGGCAAAATCGGCGGCGCCGCCATGGAGGCCATCGCCCGCCAGCCCGAGGCCACCGGCGACATCCGAAGCAACATGATCGTCATCGCGGCCCTCATCGAGGGTGTTGCCCTCTTCGCCGTCATCGTCTGCATCCTCGCTATGTTCGTCTGATACTCCACAGGAGCATCGACAAACCCCGCAAGACAATCCCGTTAAGAATAACATCTGATGGAACTGTTCACACCTGATTTCGGTCTGGTCTTCTGGATGTTCGTGTCCTTCGCCATCCTCTTCGTCGTCCTCTGGCGCTGGGGCTGGCCCGCGATACTCAAAGGAGTCTCCGACCGCGCCGACCTCATCGACAAGGGTGTGGAGTATGCGCAAAGCGCCAAGGAACAGCTCGACCACGCCCGCGAAGAGGCCGACAGGCAGATAGCCGAAGCCCGCAGGCAGCAGGCCGAGACGCTCCGCGAAGCCGAGCGCATGAAGTCGCAGATCATCGAGGAGGCACGCACCGCCGCCCAGGCCGAAGCCAAGAAGGTGATGGACGCCGCCCAGGTGTCCATCGAGCAAGACCGCAAGGCCGCACAGCAGCAGCTGCGCAACGAGGTCTCGGCATTCGCCCTCGACATCGCCCAGAAGGTGGTCCGCAACCAGATGAAGCAAGACAAGGCTCAGACCCAGCTCGTCAACTCTCTGATAGACGAGATGGAGACAAGCAAGAACTGACCATGACCTGCCCGGTCTGACCCCCCTCGAGGGGACACCC
>JAIDJD010000282.1 GCA_029052375.1 Duncaniella sp.
TGTTCGGTCTGTCGGATATCGGAGGCCCCGAGGCAGGCCAGCTCGAGATTTATGTCGACGGTCAGATGATAAGGCTCAAAAACTGCAAGGACGGCTCTCTGAGATTCAGCGAGGCCACTGCGCTGACAGGCTCTCATTACCTGAACCGCTTCAATCGCGCCTGCAACAGCCGTTACCGCATCCAGCACGACCTGATAAAGCTTGAACCCGGCCTGCACCAGGTGACCATAAAGCTGAGCGAGACCAAAGCCGACAAGAAAAAGATTCTCGGCGAGAGACTCCAGAAGGATATCACCGAGAATCCCGAAAAATATGACCGTACCATGCTCATGCTCGGCAAGATTCTGATACGCGGCGAGATAGCCGAGTGCAAGCCCGTGAAGGGGCTCCCCAAGATGGCCCAGCAGCTCAAGTGGGAGAAGAAAATCACCGACTACATGAAGCGCGATGCCGAGCAGGCCGCATGGGAGGATGCGACACTCGTGGTAGGAAGCTCTTCCATAGACCTTTGGAAAACTCTCGAAGAGGACTTTGCCGACAGGCACGTGATACGTCGCGGAGTCTCGGGGACAAAAGCCATAGACCTCTACAACTACCGCGACCTGCTGATAGCACCCTTCAATCCCAAGCGCATCATAGTCTACGAAGGCGACAACGAGATAGGCTTCAAGTGGGAGGCAGAAGAGATGATGGAGGCTATGAAGAAGCTCTTTCATGAAATCAGGCGCATGAAGCCCGAGGCCGAAATCTATATGGTGTCTGTAAAGCCTTCGCCTGTGAGAGCCAAGAGCCTCGGCAAGATACAGCACGTCAACAGCCTGATAAGGGAATTTGTCGAGAGCCAGCCCAACGCTGGATACATAGATATCCACACACCGATGCTCAACCCCGACGGGACGGTGAGGCCCGAGCTCTTCCTCGGCGACGGACTTCACCCGGCCAAGGAGGGCTATGATATCTGGCGCGAACAATTCGGAAAAGTCATCAACCAATAATAGTGAAACTAATACTGCAATGCGAAAAATATTCCTGTCGTTATCCCTGCTTGCCGTGGCTCTGACCTCGGCGGGACAAATCTACAAAGATCCCTCGGCCTCTGTTGAAGACCGCGTCGAAGACCTCCTCGGCAAGATGACCGTCGAGGAAATGATAGACTATATAGGCGGTTTCAAGGGCTTCTATATCCGCGCCATCCCGAGGCTCGGCGTGCCCGAGATAAAACTGACAGACGGCCCTGTGGGCACACACAAGGATGGACGCAGCACGGCCTATCCCGCCGGTGTGCTGACGGCCTCGACCTGGAATCGCGGACTTGTCTGCGAGCTTGGCCGTCAGCTCGGCCGCGACAGCCGTGCCAGAGGCGTACACGTGCTGCTCGGCCCGGGTGTCAACATCCTGCGTGCGCCAATGTGCGGCCGCAACTTTGAGTATTTCACCGAAGATCCCTACCTCAACAGCGAGACAGCCTGTGCGTATGTCGCCGGCCTCAAGGAACAGCGCGTGGTGGCCACACTGAAGCACTATGCGGCCAACAACCAGGAGTGGGACCGCAACAATGTGAGCAGCGACATAGACGAGCGCACCCTGCACGAGATATACCTCCCCGCCTTCAAGGCCGCCATACAGAAGGCCGGCGCCGGGAGCGTGATGGACAGCTACAATCCTGTCAACGGCATACACGCTACACAGAACGGTTATCTCAACAACACCGTGCTGAGAGATATGTGGGGATTCGACGGCGTGGTGATGAGCGACTGGTCTGCCACCTACGACGGTGTAGAGGCGGCCAACGGAGGCCTCGACCTGGAGATGCCGAGAGCCAAGTGGATGAACCGCGAGGTGCTTCTCCCCGCCATCTCAAAAGGTCTCGTGAGCGAAAAGACCATAGACGACAAGGTGCGCCGCATACTCCGGATGATATTTGCCAACGGGTTCTTTGAAAACGAACAGCTCGACAAGTCTATACCGCTGGACAATCCCGAAGGCGCCCGCGTGGCTCTCGACCTTGCCCGCGAGGGCATAGTGCTGCTCAAGAACGAGAATTCCCTGCTGCCTGTCGGCAAGGATTTGAGGCGCATCGCTGTCATCGGTCCCAACGCCAACAGCTATATCTCGG
>JAIDJD010000283.1:0-1957 GCA_029052375.1 Duncaniella sp.
GTCTGGGCCTGCTTCTGAGTCTTGGCCATACGGCTCTCTACGGTCTCGAGGTCCTTGATCTGGAGCTCGTAGTCAATGATTTCCTTGTCGCGGACAGGGTCGACGGTGTTGTGCACGTGGGTCACGTTGTCGTCGTCGAAACAGCGGAGCACGTGGAGTATGGCGTCGGTCTCGCGGATGTTGGCGAGAAACTTGTTGCCGAGGCCCTCGCCCTTGCTCGCACCCTTGACAAGGCCGGCAATGTCGACTATCTCCACTGTGGCGGGGACCACGGAGCGGGGATTGCACATCTCGACGAGCTTGTTGAGGCGGTCGTCGGGCACCGTGATGACGCCCACGTTGGGCTCGATGGTGCAGAAGGGGAAGTTGGCCGACTGGGCCTTGGCGTTGGAGAGACAGTTGAAGAGAGTGGACTTGCCCACGTTGGGCAGACCCACTATGCCGCATTGGAGTGCCATATTATATGGATGGTGTGGATGTTTGGGTGAATGGATTAACGGTATTTGGCTGCAAAGTTAGTCATTTTTTCGCTAACTGACACGAACAAGGCCCCTAAAACCGCCGGACAGGAGCAGAGGACGGCAATCGGGATGCAGCGCAAACAGGAGCAGGCGTGCCGACACCGGCATATCTACCTCCGGGACGTGAGCGTAACGGAAAGCCGGGAGAGAGCCGCACGCAGGCACTTCGCATCCCTCGGCCACGAGCACGAGCGAGGCCGGTGTGCGGCGCACGTCCATGTCTGCAAGAATCTGCTCCATATCCATTGCCGCAGGATACAGGCGTGCCCCTGCCCTTTGTGCCAGCGCCGTGCCGGCTTTGTGGTCGGGATGGGTGAAGGAGACCTTGAGCCCTACCCTGCACAACTGCCCGATGACAACCTCGTCATACTCCGAGCCGCCGGCAATCACCAGCAAGGCGAATGCAGGATATCTCAGCACAAGGGCATCCTTGGGGAGCGATGTGCGCGGTGTGGGTCTGGTGTTGAGCCGGCCGCTGCGATAGTCGTCCATGCGCCGCTCGAGATAGTTGTCTGCCATAAAAAATCACGTTAACGATGGGACAAAATTACGCAAATTTGGGTAATTTTGCACCGTTTTTCCCATCCGCGCGGACAAAAAACAGAACAAAGACCCCTAGAAACAATGAATGTAGCTCTTCTGCGCCAGAGGCTCAAGCCATGGATGCTGCCTATCTCCATGGCGGCAGGTGTGGTGTTCCACAACTTCATGGATGCCATAGCCTTCGTGGCTCCTTACCTCATCTTTGTGATGCTGCTCATCACCTTCTGCAAGGTTGACCCGCGCGAATTCCGCATCACCTCGCTCAGCCGCCGGCTCATCATAGTCCAGCTTCTGGGCGGCATAGGCGTCTACCTGGCCCTGCTCCCCGCCGGCCGAGAGATAGCCGAGGGAGCCTTCATATGCATCTTCTGTCCCACAGCCACGGCGGCACCCGTCATCACCGGTATGCTCGGGGGCAGCATAGCGCGCGTGGCCACATTCTCTATAGTCTCCAATGTCTGCGTGGCCGTCCTGGCCCCGCCGCTCTTCACGCTCATGGGGTCTGAGGCCGGCCCGGGATTCCTGGAATCGCTGGCGCTGATAGCCGTCAGGGTCGTGCCGCTCATCATCCTCCCGCTGTTCACAGCGCTGGCCATGCGCCGTTTCGTCCCCAAGGCCCACCGGATGCTGGCCACACACCAGTCTCTGAGCTTCTACATATGGGCCGTCTCGCTCTTCATAGTCGTAGGCAGGGCCGTGAGCTTCATCATGAGCGAGCCCGCAGACATGATACCGGAGATGATATGGCTCGCGGCGGCGGCTCTCGCGGCCTGCTGCGCTCAGTTCTGGGCAGGGCGCAAGATAGGGGCACGCGCAGGCGACAGGATAGCTGGCGCACAGGGGCTCGGACAGAAAAACACGGTCCTGGCCATATGGATGGCGCTCACCTATCT
>JAIDJD010000283.1:1967-3504 GCA_029052375.1 Duncaniella sp.
CGGCCTATGTGGCCTGGCAGAACATAATCAACTCGACACAGCTGTACCTGAAAGAGAAACGCGGCCGCCGGGCGAACCAATAAGCGCCGGGACACGTTAGATTTATGAATCGTCTCCGTAAAAGTCCATTCCCATCATGACCACCTCACTCACATCCAAGACACAAAGTATGTACGAGAACCTCATGACGCTCCCGCTGTTCAAGGGCGTGAGCCGTGAGAAAATATCAGAGATTGTGGGCAAGGTGCCCCTGTCGTTCATCAAGTACAGGCCGGGCGACAAGGTGATGGATTCGGGCGACCCGTGTACGGGACTGCTGTTTGTGCTCAACGGCAGCGTGAGGCTCACCCTCAGCAACGCCACAGACCGCCTGCGCATCCTCCAGACCCTTGAAGGGCCGGCTGTGATATCGCCCGACTTCCTGTTCGGACGCGACACGTCGTATCCGTCGACGGGCGAGGCCATAAGCCCCGTGTCGATAATCAGGATTGAGAAAAAGGATTTCATAGAGCTGCTCCGCGACGACGAGATTGTCACCTACAACTACCTCAACATCCTCTCGACCAATGCCCAGAAGGCCGTCAACGGCGTCCTGGCCCTCACGGCGGGATCGCTCGAAGAGCGCATAGCATTCTGGATAATAGCCCTGACACAGCTCAGCGGCAAGGACATAGTGCTCCAGGCCAAACACCGCGACCTCTACACCCTCTTCGGCGTCCAGCGCTCCTCGTTTCTCGCCGCGCTCGAATCGCTCAAGGCCAGGGGAATAATAACCTATACGCCCACTGAGATACACGTCGTGTCGCGCCGCGAGCTCAGAGCCATCCTCATCAACCGGCTCTGACCGCCACGAAGGCAACAATAAAAAATCAGCGGCTATCCCGTCAATATGTTTGGATAGCCGTTGATGATTTTGGGATAGCCATCTTTCCGAGAACACAAAGACAGCGAAAATATTTAATATCGGGTATTTAGTTGGTGGATTTTTTCGTAACTTCGCATTAAATACAGCAATGGTAAATACGGATAAAACTAAATACTATCTCTTCATTGACGAATGCGGAGACCACAACCTCGCAAAATACGATCCCGGATTTCCGGTATTCACTTTGTGTGGCATCCTCGTGTCACGCCAGAATCTAAATGCGTTGACCAAAGCTTTTGAGGAATTAAAGATAAAAATATTTGGCAACAGAGATGTTGTTATACATTCTGTGGACATTCGTAAATGGCGTGGACCATTTTCTGTTCTTGCAGACGAGTCTCTGAGAGTGAAATTCTTTGAAGGGATTGAGAGAATACTTAGTCAGAATAATGCATATGTGATTGTAAGTTGCACAATCCTGAAAGAACAGCTCAACAAATTCTGCGTCCGTGGCGAGGAAGATGATGTTTACGGCTTGTCGTTGTCATATCTGATTGAAAGAAGTATCTTCTGTGTTGACAATGAGAATATGGATAAGAAGCCGGAGATTTCTATCGTAGTAGAGCGACGTGGTAAGAATGAGGACAATAAACTGCTGAACTATTACAATGG
>JAIDJD010000284.1 GCA_029052375.1 Duncaniella sp.
GCCCAAGCTCGACGACCTGGCCGACCGCCGGGCCGAAGCCGTGGCCAACGGCCACAAGTGCGTGGTGTTCTTCAACTACATTGCCGGACTGGAGCTGACGGGCGAGCGCCTGTCGGCAATGGGCATAGACTACGAGGTGATGACCGGGGCCACCGCCAACCGCCGCAAGGTGGTGGAGCGATTCACGGACACCCCCTCGTGCAAAGTGTTCCTGATGACGCTCAAGACCGGAGGCGTTGGCCTCAACCTCACCGTGGCCGACACGGTCTTCATCTTCGAGCCGTGGTGGAACAAGGCCGCCGAGGAACAGGCCATCAACCGCCTCCACCGCATAGGCCAGCACGCCAAGGTACACTCTTACTCGCTGATCACACGCGGCACCATCGAAGAGAAGATACGCCAGCTTCAGGAACGCAAGGCACGCCTGTTCGACGACCTGATATCCTCCGACAGCTCTTCCTCCAAACAGCTGTCGGCCGAGGACATAGACTTCATCCTCAGCAAGTGACCCCACATACCATCAGCCGACCATGACCATAGACGCACGCAACAAGACCGTCATACTCGAGACCTGCCACGACACGGCCCTGCTCGACCGCTGGGCCGCAGAGCTCGAGAACGCCTACACCAAGCCAGAGCTCACCCTCATACTCGAGTCGGTGGCCAACGCCTTTCCGGGCTACGGATTCCGCCTCTCGAGCCAGATGTGGCAGCTGAGGATAGACCGCCTCCTGGTCTCGGCCACGCGCAAGAGCGAGCTGGCAGAGATGGCGGCGCAGATATTCGCCTCGCCAGACAACCGCGAGCTGGTGCGCGCCACCTTCACCCCCGCGCAGGAAAGCCTCTGGCAGATGATATACACCCAGGTCTACGCCAGCCTGGCCGATGCGGAGAAGCTCGTGGAGAAGCCTCTGGTCAGCCACCGCTCCTCCTACTACTACACAGGGCGCGCCGAGAAGCCCGTCCCCGAAATGGCGTGGCTCAAGCTGCGCACCATAGGCTGGCGCTCGATACAGCGGCTCGAGCTGCCCGACTTCTTCTTCAAGGCCTTCTCCGAGATCTTCAGCCCCGCTCTGCCACTGCGCGAGACCGGCGGCGAGGAGGCGGTCTACAACGCCGAGCTGCAGATGATCAGCGTCCTGCCCGTCCTGCGCACAATCTACATGACCGGCGGGCTCGACCGCGGGCGGTTCCGCCTGCAGGCCACAGCCGTCAACAAGCTCGACCGCCAGCTGATGCTCCCCCGCTTTCCCGCTCAGGAGAAAGACCTCATGACCTCGCGCCTCTCCACATGGCTCGCGGCCAACGCCTATGCCCTCCATGCCGTCAGCGACAACATCAGGCTCAACTCCTCTCCCGCTCCCGAAAACGAGATGCGGGACATCGTATCGGCCTTCCAGTCGGAGCCGGGCATGATATTCCCGGTCGTGGCAAGCTTTCTCGACAAGGCCACACAGACGGTGATGGAGAACACCTCGTTCCGGCGCATCTACCACACCGTCTGCGACTTCATCACCTCCACGCCCGCCGGAGAATGGATGGACGCCGACGACCTGATAAGGGCCGTCTATGCCATGCCGGACGTCACCTCGGCCTTTGCCATCCTCAACGAGAAGGCCATGGGCGAGAGCTATGTGTCCAACCAGCGCGACGGCGCCCTGATACGCTACAGCAACGCGTATCTCTATCTCACCATCCCCTGCATCCTCGGGACGGCGGCTCTCTTTGCGTCGCTCGGACTCATAGAGGCGGTGCTGACCCCGGCGCGCGAGCTCGACCCCTCGCCCGTGTGGGGGCTGAGGCGATTCAGGCTCACCCCCCTCGGCGCATACGCCTTCAGGCTCACCTCAGGCTACACGCGTCCCGCCATAGAGGAGCGCGTGTGGTTTGAGTTTGACAAAGACCGCCTCATGGTGCGCGCCCTCGGCGACTCCAATCCCTACGAGGGGCTCATAGCCGCCTATCTCTCTCCCGTGGGCGCCAGGCGCTACGTGGCCACGCCCGAGATGATGATGAAGACCTGCGGCGACGCCCGCTCCCTGAGGGAGAGGATATCAGAGTTCAAGGCCCTCGCGGGCAAGGATCTGCCTGCTGTCTGGGAGGAGTTTCTCTCTGGCCTCACAGACAACTGCGGCAAGCTCAGGGAGGCCGACGATATGTATGACATCTTCGACGTCGACCCGGACGACCGCGGACTGCAGCGCCTCATCACTACCGACCCCAAGCTGAAAAGGCTCTCCCTGCGGGCCGAGAACTACAAGGTGCTGGTGCGCTCTCAGGACCTCAACGCGTTCAGGCAGAGGCTCAGACAGCTCGGCTACCTGGTTTAGCCCGACGGCGGCCGCAACAATACGTCTCGCGAGATTGTTCTTAAAGCAACGTTTCAACCACCCTCCATCCACTCCTCACCCGCGTCCTCTCCAACCTTTACAGACAGAGACAATGGCAACACTCATCATCTGCATCATCCTCACAGTGTCGGCGGCGGCCATGTCGTTCTACTCGCTGCTCTACGGGACGGCCCTCGCCTTCCTGGCCCTCTGCACGGCCGGCCTGCTGCCGGGCGTGACGCTCTCGCTCACCACCTATATCTTCTGGGGAGCGGCCATGCTGACAGCCGTGGCCCTCTGCTGTGTGCTGCCCCGCCCCATAGCCCTCTCCCGCAAGGGCGTCCCCTACATAGCCGGAGCCTCGCTGGCAGGCTCGATGGCCGGGATGGCCGCAGGCTCGGGCGCGGCCACCATAATAGGGGCCGTGGCCGGAGCGCTCCTCGGGGGTGTGGCCTACGGGCAGACCCCGGCGGGAAGGGCGTTGCAGTTCCCCTCGCCCAAATTCTTCAACTATCTGTGTGCAAAGGGGCTGCCGGCGGCCACGGCCATGAGCATGACCGCCCTCGCCACCGGTATCCTGACCGCCTGGAGCCCGTCGTGACGCCCACGCCCCCAACCGGCACACCCACCATCGCCTTCATCCACCACCAATAGATATCACAGACCATGCCATCCAAGATAAAGACCCTCCTCGCAGGCCTCCTCATGGCCGCGGCCGCCCTCCCCGCCCTCCAGGCGCAGGTATTGCCCCAGCTCAAGCGCGAGAAGCCCGACCTCGAACAGATAAAGCGCGAGACCAACGACAAGACCTCGCCCTACTACTACCCGCGCCTGATGCAGGAGTTCCAGCGCAACGACACGCTGATGAAGATAGACAAGTATCGCCGCCTCTACCTGGGCTATATGTTCCGCGAGGACTACAACCCCTACCGCTCGAGCGCGCGCACCATAAAGTATGACGCCACACTCGGCAAGGCCAAGAAACTCACGCGCCAGGAGTGCGACTCGGTGATAGCCTATGCCGAGCAGGCCCTGGCCGACAACCCCTTCAACCTCGGCGAGATGGTGATGCTCATCAACGCCCTGCGCTCAAAGGGCAAGACCAACCTAGCCAACATCTGGCAGTACAAGCTCAACTACCTGCTGATGGCCATAGTCTCGACCGGCACAGGCCTCGACGAGGAGAACGCGTGGTATGTCACCGACCCCCAGCACGAATATGTCCTGCTCAACATGATGGACTACACCGTCTCGGACCACGTCTTCTACGACCCCGCCTACGAGTACATCACCGTCACAGGCTCTGACGGCAAGGATGCCGGAGGATACTACTTCAACATCGGCCCCCTGCTCGAAGAGTATTACCGCAAGCACCCCGAAGAGCTCGAATAAGGCTCCTGTCCGTCTCCACCCCGATACTCCCAAGATTCACCCCACGCTCATACCCCGTCTGTTATGGACTTCACCCGATTAGCCCGCCCATGGTTTGAACACATCGCCCGCACGGCAGACTCGTGGCAGGGCAACACACAAATGGTGCAGACCCACCTGCTCGAACGCCTCCTTGCCAAAGGGCGTGCCACACAGTGGGCCGAGGCCAAGGGGCTCGCCGGCGCGCGCGGCTACGACGACCTGCGCCGCGCCCTTCCCGCACCCGTCCAGTATGCCGAGATGCGCCCCTGGGTGATGAGGATGATAGCCGGAGAGAAGGATGTCCTCTGGCCGGGACGCACACGCAGTTTCGCACAGTCGTCTGGCACCTCGGACGGCAAGAGCAAATACATACCCATCACGGCCGACTCCCTGGCCTATACCCACTATGCCGGCGGAGCCCACGCCCTGGCCTCATACCTCAGCCTGTATCCGGACAGCCGCATATTCTCGGGCAAGAGCTTCATACTCGGAGGCAGTTTTGCCAACGAGCTCAACCTGCCGCCCAAGGTCAAGGTGGGCGACCTCTCGGCCACGCTCATAGACAACATCAACCCCCTCGTGGAGCTTATAAGGATACCCTCGCGCAAGGTGGCCCTCATGTCAGACTGGGAGGAGAAGCTCCCCGCTCTCATCGAGGCCTCGGCCGGATGTGACGTCACCAACATCTCGGGTGTCCCCTCGTGGTTTCTCACCGTGCTCCGCGGTGTCCTCGCCAAGACCGGAGCCACGAGCCTCACAGAGGTGTGGCCCAACCTCGAGGTGTTCTTCCACGGAGGCATCTCCATGGCCCCATACCGCAGCCAATACCGTCAGATATGCGGCCCGGGGATGCGATATATCGAGAGCTACAACGCATCGGAGGGATTCTTTGCCGTGCAAGACCGTCCCGACTCGCCCGCCATGCGCCTCCTGCTCGACTGCGGCACATTCTTTGAGTTCATACCACTCGAGGAGACCCTCAGCGACCGCCCCACCCTCCTGCCCGCCTGGGAGGTGGAGGAAGGCAAGGTCTACGGGCTGGTGCTGACAGCCGTCAACGGCCTCTGGCGCTTCCCCGTGGGCGACACCGTGCGCATCGAGAGCGTCGACCCGCTGAGAATCACCATAGCCGGGCGCACCAAATGTTTCATCAACGCCTTCGGCGAGGAGCTGATGGTAGAGAACGCCGAGGCCGCCATAGACAAAGTCTGCGCCGAGCTCGGGTGTGCCGTCTCGGACTACACCGCCGCCCCCGTCTATACCACAGACAAGTCTCGCGGCCGCCACGAGTGGCTGATAGAGTTCGAGAGAGCCCCCGCATCGGTGGATGAGTTTGCCTCGCGCCTCGACAAGGCTCTCCAGCAGGTCAACTCGGACTACGAGGCCAAGCGCTCGCACGGCATCTTTCTCGACCCCCTCACCGTAGTGGTGGGACGCAAGGGCGTCTTTGACCGCTGGCTATCCTCTACAGGCAAGCTCGGCGGCCAGCGCAAGATACCACGCCTCAGCAACACCCGCCACCCCATGGACGAAATCCTCGCCTTCAATAACTGAAAATGCGGCCCCGCTCTCACAGGAACGGGGCCGCGTCTTCAGTCTATCTGTCTGTGTCAGTATTTGTGCGAGGTGGCGTCGAGCTCGGCCGAGGTGAGCTTCTTGCTGTCCATGGCCCTCCAGGCATACCAGATATAGGCGGCCACGAAGGGGATGAGAAGCGTCACGCAAGACATCACCGCCAGTGTGTAGCGCGAGGACGAGGCGTTGCGTATGGAGAGCGAGCTGGTGGGGTCGATGAGCGAGGGATAGAAGGGGGTGTCGTTGAACCCGGCCACGAAAAAGATGGCCATGACGGCGAGGATGGTGCCGGGGCCGGTGAGCCATATGCCGCCTGTAAACTTCTCGCGCAGCACGGCGAGCAGCAGGCCGCCCAGCACCAATACCACACCCAGGAGGAGCATCACGCCCGCCCACCAGAGGTCGAGGAAGTTGTGGAGATACTTGTACGGGGTCTCCACCACGGCCAGCGAGTAGTCAGGCTCGAGAGTGGCGGTATAGCCTGTGGCTGTGAGCAGAAGGCCGAGGAAACCGAGGAAGAACACCACGAAGACGAGGCCGTTGGCCAGCGCCTGGCGCTTGAGCTGTACGAAGAAGCCGGCGTCGGCGATATTGTTCATCATATAGAGGCTCGCCTGCATCCTGGCCAGGAAGAGGACGGCCACGCCGAGCACAAGGTTTTTCCAGCAGAAGACAGCCTCGAGGCCATGGGTGTCGCTCCAGCGCGAGATGACGGGCGAGCCCTGGTCGAGCATATTGCCGCGGGCCACGGAAAACTCGCCGCCGAAGAAGAACATCGAGACAGCCACGCCGAGCAGTATGCAGCCCACGCATCCGTTGATGAAGAGGAAGACGTCATACGTGCCGCGGCCGTAGACGTTGCCCTTCTTGTTGCGGTATTCATAGCTGACAGCCTGGAGGATAAAGCTGAAGAGTATCAGCATCCAGAGCCAGTAGGCCCCGCCGAAGCTGGTGGAATAGAAGAGTGGAAAGGCGGCGAACATAGCTCCGCCGAATGTCACGAGGGTGGTGAAAGTCAGCTCCCACTTGCGCCCCATGCTGTTGACGATGAGGCTCTTGCGGTCGGGAGACTTGAAGCAGAAGAGCATCGACTGTCCTCCCTGCACGAAGAGGAGGAAGACAAGCAGGCCGCCGAGCACGGAGGCTATGACCCACCAGTAGTTCTGAAGGTTTTCCAATGTCATCATATCGTTTTATCTCTCTTATGCGTTAACTTTTTGGAGGTCAGACTTCGAGCCCTTGGCTATGGTGCGGCACATGATGCTCACCTCGGCCACGAGCAGCACGGTGAAGACAGCGGCGAATATCCAGAACGTCAGCACCACCGACGAGGTGGAGAGGTCCGAGACGGCGGCCATCGTCGGGAGGAGGTCCTGGACGGTCCAGGGCTGGCGGCCAACCTCGGCCACAGCCCATCCGGCCTGGGAGCATATCCACATCAGGGGGACCGTGGCCACGGCTGTCCACATCAGCCATCTCTGCCGCTCGAGCACCTCGGGCCTGTAGGCCAGGAAGAGCGCCGCGGCCATCAGCAGGAGGAAGAAAGAGCCGAGGTAGACCATCGTGCGGAACATCACGTAGGTGAGGCCCACGGGCGGAATGGCCTGCTCTACCGAGTCGAAGTATCCGTAGCCGAAGTAGGGATAGTTGGCCGCAAGCTCGGCCTTGGCGGCCTCCATGCCTGAGGTGTCGCCCTCGGCTCGGGCGGCGTCATACTTGCGCAGAGACTCATGGGCCATGCGTCCGCGGACTATGCGCTCGGCATACGGGACGGTGTTGACGGTGTCGCCCTCGGCGTTGATGCTGACGCCGTTGATGATGTCGGCTATGCCGGGCACGAACGAGTCAAGGTCATGGGTGGCGAGTATCGAGAGGCCGCAGGGTATCTCGATGTTGAAGAGATACTGGTCGCGGTCGTCGTCCCACTCCTTGTCGGGATTTATCCAGCCCGCCACAGAGAGGCCCTGGCCCTTCTGGCCATGATAGAGGCCCTCCATGGCGGCGAGCTTCATGGGCTGGTGGCGGGCCACCTGCACGGCCGAGCCGTCGCCGGTGTACATGGTCAGGAGCATACCCGCCAGGCCCACCCAGCCGCCGGTCTTGATAGAGAGCAGGCAGAAGGCCTTATTGCGCCCCTTGAGCAGCATCCAGCAGCTGACACCTATGACAAAGACGCCCGCCAGAGCCCAGCCCGAGAAGACGGCGTGGAAAAACTTGTTGACGGCGATGGGCGAGAAGAGCGCCCAGAAGTCGGTCATCACATTGCGCATCTGGCCGGGGTCAAACTCCATGCCTGCGGGATACTGCATCCAGGCGTTGGCCACAAGTATCCACAGAGCCGAGATAGAGGCGCCGATGCCCGTCAGCCAGGTAGAGGCCAGGTGAAACCCGGGGCTCACCTTGTTCCACCCGAAGAACATCACGGCCACAAACGTGGCCTCCATGAAGAAGGCGAGGATACCCTCGATGGCGAGCGGAGCGCCGAAGATGTCGCCCACAAACCACGAGTAGTTGCTCCAGTTGGTGCCGAACTCAAACTCGAGTATCAGGCCGGTGGCCACGCCGATGGCAAAGTTGATGCCGAAGAGCGTCATCCAGAATTTTGTGGCCGCAAGCCACTTCTCGGATTTGGTACGGTAATAGGCCGTCTCCATCACGGCCACTATCACAGACAGGCCGAGGGTAAGCGGCACGAACAGCCAGTGATAGATGGCTGTCAGCGCAAACTGCAGTCTCGACCAGTCTACCAAAGAAGTCAGATCATTCATTGTGCAAAAGCTTGTTGATTAGTGTGTTTGATATAAGTCAGTGTCAGCGGGGGCGTGTCAGCTCCTTGCGCACATGGTCGGCGCGCTGGTCGTCGTTGTCGAACATCGTCCCCAGCAGGTCTGGAAAGAAGAAGAGCTTGATGACGGCAAAGAAGATGAAGAGCTTCAGCAATATTATGGCCCACAGGGTCTTGCCGATGGTCATGTTGCGGAAACCATCGTAGTAGAACAGCCACACCTTGCGAAAGGTCATGGCGGCGCGCGAGGCGAGGCGGGAGAGAGAGCCGGTCAAAGTCATAGCGGTCTGTTGTGTCAACGTCTGTGATGCGGGCAGGCACATGAACAGTGCCCGCTCACAAAAGTAACAAAAAAGTGTTATGAAATATACCGCCGGGCTAAAAAAAATTCATTGCCTTTGATGTTCGGGGGTGGCAGTTTAAGGTTTAGGGCCTCCGGGCCTTAGGTTTTAAAGTTTAAGAGATATCGGACCGATAGGTCTTATCGGTCCGACATCTCCTGATTCTGCAGGCCGCAAGGCCTCACTGAACTTTAAACCTAAGGCCCGGAGGCCCTAAACCTTAAACCCCAGTCATTCGAGCCCCGCAATCTTGCGCAGCTTGGCGGGGAGCTGGGTGTTGTCGTTGAGAGATGCGAAGAGCTCCGAGCCCACGCCCACGGCATAGACCGGGACGAGGCCGCCCGAGTGGCCGTTGGTGGTCCAGCCGAGGCCCGTGGCGCTGTCCATCACGCGGAAGACATCCTCGGTGAAGGCGCTGAACGAGTTGTAGAGCGTCTTCTTCTCCTTGCCGGTGCCCTCCTTGAAGCAGGCGTTGAAGTCGTCCGAGAGCTTCTTCTCCTGAGCCTCTGAGACAGGCACACCCGACCAGAAGCCGAAGTTGTCGCGCAGATACTCCTTCATGTCCTCCCACTCGTATATGCGGCGGCTCTTGGCCATGGCGCGGCAATGGTTGGCAAAAGCGTCCTTAGACACGCGCTGGCCGTCGATGTATTCGAGATGGAGGTCATATCCCACAGAGTTGTTGCCGAGCCCCATGCCGCCGGTCTCGTGGTCGGCAGTCACAAGTATCAGGGTCTCGTCGGGATGGGCGAGATACCAGTCGTAGGCGTGGCGGAGGGCCTGGTTGAAGTTGAGCACCTCCTTGATGGCCGCGCCGCCGTCGTTGGCGTGGCCGGCATAGTCGATGTTGCCGCCCTCCACCATCATGAAGAAGCGGTCGCGTCCGTTGCGCTCAAGCTGTGTCAGCGCGGCCGCGGTCATGTCCGGGAGATTCATCGCACCCTTGACCGAGTCGATGGTGAAGTGTATCTGATGATAGTCTATCTCGGCGGGATTGAGGAGCACCACCCGGCCCTCAGGAGCCTGGGCGGCCTCGCCGAGACCGCGGGCCACCGTTACGTTGTTGGCCTTGAATAGCTCCGCGAGGTCAGTGGGATTGCCCTCCTTGTCCTTGAGGCCGCGCAGGTTGGAGCCGGCTATGAAGTCGTATCCGCTCTCTGCCGCCTGGCGTCCTATCTCGTAGTACATCTTGCGCGAGGGCACATGGGCATAAAATGCACCGGGGGTAGCGTCGTCCGGGGGCACGGATGTCACGAGGGCCACGCCGTAGCCGCGGTCAAAGAGCTCCTTGGCCACAGAGGTCACCGAGACCGTGTCGGCGTCCATGCCGAGCATACCGTTGCGGGTCTTGTGTCCGGTAGACAGGGCGGTGCCGGCGGCGGCAGAGTCTGTGACAGGCGACGACGCAGAGTAGGTAGTGGCGGCCGACGCCACGGGAAACTGCATCATCAGTATCGGCTTGTCGTTCTTCAACACCGTGCGGTTGTACGCCTCCGCGGCCATAGCGTGGGCCATCCCCATGCCGTCGCCGATGAAATAAAAGATATACTTCGGAGCCTCGGCCGCCGACAGCCCCGCGGCCGCCGCCATAGCCAAAGCGAGCGATTTAAGTCTCAGTCTCATTGTATAGTATATTGCATTTAAAGTTTTCGGGTCTTGCCGCCGCAAAGTTACAAAAAATATACAATTGCACAATGCGGCGGCAAGACACCGTCACGGCAGGCGGGGCTATGTTGCATACCTCTGAGGTTTTTTCTAATTTTGCGAGCCTAAACCATTATCATCGCATCTTGCCCAATGGACGTCAACAGCATTTCTGAGAGAATATATTACATCGGTGTCAACGACCGCACCACAGCCCGGTTCGAGGGTATGTGGCCCCTGCCCTGCGGCGTGAGCTACAACTCGTATCTGGTCTGCGGGCCGGACAAGGCCGCCATAGTGGACGGCGTCGAGGCCGCCCATGCCGGACTCCAGATAGCCGAAATCAAGGCCCGCCTCGGCGACCGCAAGCCCGACTACCTGATCATCAACCACATGGAGCCCGACCACTCGGGAGCCATCCGCGCCCTCAGAGCCGAATGGCCCGGGCTTACAGTCGTCGGCAATGCCCAGACTCTCGCCATGGTCAAGGGTTTCTATGACGTGGAAGGCCCCGAGCTCAGGGTCAAGGACGGCGACACCCTCAGCCTCGGCCAGGGATGCACACTCCGCTTCTGCCTCACCCCTATGGTACACTGGCCCGAGACCATGATGACCCTGCTCGAAGAGGAGGAGACGCTCTTCTCGGGCGATGCCTTCGGATGTTTCGGCGCCCTCAACGGCTATGTCACAGACGAGGAGTGTGGCACAGAGGCATACTTCGACGAGATGGTCCGCTACTACAGCAGCATCGTGGGCAAGTACGGCCCGTTTGTCCAGAAAGCCATAGCCAAGCTCTCCGGCACCTCCATCTCCACCATCTGTCCCACCCACGGCCCCGTATGGCGACGCCAGATAGCCCGCGTTATTGACATATACGACCGCCTGAGCCGCTACGAGCCCCTCGACAACGGATGCACCGTGGTCTACGGCTCTATGTACGGCAACACCGCCCTTATGGCCGAGGAGGCCGCCCGCGAGCTGGCAGGCGCAGGCGTCAGGCCCATCGAGGTCTTCGATGCCTCGCACACCGACCTCAGCTTCCTGCTGGCCGCCGCATTCCGCCACAAGGGCCTTGTGATAGCCTCGCCCACTTACTCGGAGACAATATTCCCCCCTGTGAAGTGCTTTGTCGATGCCCTTGTGACCCGCAGGCTCACAGGACGCGAGATGCTCCTGGCCGGAGGATGCTCGTGGGCCGAGCGCGCATCCGGGCTGATGAGAGAGCTCCTCGGCAAAGAGATTCCCGCCATTCCCTTCAAGCACGCCGGGAGCCGCGCCGAGCACGAATCCATACGCCTCATGGCCCGCGAGCTCGCAGGACGCCTCCTCTGACAGCTTTTTAACGGTCGGACGGTGAACTCCGCGCCCTCCCGAGGCGTTGAGATGCCAGGGGGAGCGGAGCATCTCCCACCCCCGTTATCTCACGGATAGCCAACAGACCCTCAAAAAGCATTGTTATGAAAAAACTCTATTCTCTCCTTGCCATCCTCGCAACGGCGGCCATGGCCCTCGGCTTCGCCTCATGCGGCGGCGACGACGATGACAGCGGCGTTATGGCCCCGCCGGAAGCCTTCGAGGACGCCCTTGTCAAGCTATATCCCCAGGCCCGGGGCGTCAAGTGGGAAAAGAACGGACCATACATCGTGGCTGGATTCCAACAGGACATGGCCGACTATGACGTATGGTTCGAGCAGTCTGCCTCATGGGCAATGACCGAAATCGACTATGGCAAGAATCTCTCGGCTGTGCCCGACAAGGCTGTCACCGACGCCTTCAAGGCCGGAGATTACAACTCATGGATGGTAGACGACGTGTCGTGCTACAAGCAGAAGACCCGCGAGTTCTACGTCATCGAGGTCGAGGCGCCACAGCAGATCGAGACCGACCTCTACTACGCCACCGACGGCACCCTCATCAAAGCCGTCCCCGACGACCAGAACACAGACATCTACCCCGACACCAAGATCTGACAACATCCCGCACATTAAAAAAACACCAGACACCCCCTCCCGGCCCATGTGCCCGGAGGGGGTGTCTGGATTCGATGCAAAAGCAAGGCGGCAGTCATGCCAGGCCACACCGCTTAACGGACTCAGCGCTCGAAAATCTTGTCTTTGGCCGATACCTGGGTGGGGACGCCGGCGGGAGTGCCGATGACGGAGTTGTCTATGCGGACGTTGCGGGTGTCGGAGAAGCTGATGCCTGTGCGGGCCTCGCCGACGGTGACGCGGTCGAAGGTCACATCTGTGACAGGCTCCTGGGCCGTGCCCTGGAGCACGAGGGCCGCGCCTGAGGCCTTGGTGCATCGCAGGCCGTCGACGTGGATGCCCCTGATGCGGGTGAACTTGTCGTTGTCGAGACCCTCGCCCGCATACTTGCTGGTGACGTAGAAGAGGTCCTCGACCTCGCCGAGGGTGACGTTGCGCACATATATGTTCTCCACGAATGCGCCGCGGTCGGGGTTGGTCTTGACGTAGATGCCGCGCTTGACATATCCGGCATAGCCGCAGTCCTCGACAATGATGTTGCGCACACCGCCCGACATCTCGCTGCCGATGACCACGGCGTGGAGACCCTTGAAGCGGCAGTTGCGGATGAGGATGTTCTCCGTCGGGGCTCCGAGGCGCCATCCGTCGTTGTCGCGGCCGCTCTTGATGGCTATGTTGTCGTCGCCGTTGTTGAAGTGGATATCCTCGATGAGGATGTCGCGCGAGCTCTCGGGGTCGATGCCGTCGTTGTTCACGAGCTTGGCGTCATAGCGGATGCCGCGGAGTATGATGTTTGAGCTCTTGAGCAGGTGGAGACACCAGAAGGGCGAGTTGGTGATCTTGACGCCCTCGACAGTGACGCCCTCGCACTCGTAAAACTGTATGTGGTGAGGCCTCAGATACCAGCCCTCGCCGAAGTTGCGCTCTTCCACGGGGGTCTCGGAGTGGTTCATGTCTCGCGAACGCTGGAGACCGGGACGCTGGAGCGGTTTCCACTTCGCAAAGGTCTCGCCGGCGTTGCCGTCTATGGTGCCGCGGCCTATGATGGAGACGTTGCGGCATCCGCGGGCATAAATCATGGGCGAATAGTTCTGGAGATAGGTGCCCTCCCATCCTGTCGACACCATGGGATAGTCTTTGGCGTCTGGCGAGAAGAGCAGGGTGGCACCCTCGGCAAGGTCGAGGCAGACATTGTCGGTGAGGGTGATGGGGCCGGCTATATAATAGGTCCCGGCCGGGACAGTCAGGTGCAGTCCACCCTTGCGGGCGGCGCGTTGCATGGCCTTGTCGAAGGCTTTCTTGCAGTCTTTCTTGCCGTCGCCCTTTGCACCGAAGTCAAGTATCGAGGCGGTGGCCTCGGGCATTACGGCTCCGGATACACGCGACAGGATGTCGGCTCGCAGCGAGTCTACAGTATTTACCCCCGCAGACGCGGCCGCGGAACAGAGCAGAATGGCAAGAGAGATAAACAGTTTCTTCATGGCAAGAGTGAAGTATTTAGAATTTATAATTGATTCATAGTAGGGGCGCTATACATAGCGCCCCTGCTAACCGTGACAATTCTCACTTCCTAACCTGGCCGTGGCCGGTGAGGATATAGCGGTAGGTGGTAATCTCGCGGAGGCCCATTGGTCCGCGGGGACCGAGCTTCTGGGTAGAGATGCCAATCTCCGCTCCGAGACCAAACTGGCCGCCGTCTGTGAACGATGTCGGCAGATTGACATAGACACAGGCGGCATCCACACGGCAGGTGAATATCGACTGGGCCACGGGGTCTTCCGATATGATGGTCTCCGAATGGCCCGAGCCATAACGGCTGATATGCTCGACAGCGATATCGATGTCGTCTACGGTATAGAGGCCCATCTTCATATCCATCCACTCGCGCTCGGGGTCGGCCTCGGCGGCGCGAACGAGCAGGCGGTCAGGGTAATGGCCCGAGAGAGCCTCGTAGGCGCGGGCGTCTGCGTGTATCTCCACCCCCTTGTCGCCGAGCGTCTTGCAGAGCGCGGGGAGGTCGGCGAGGCGCGAAGAGTGTACGAGGAGCGTGTCGAGCGCGTTGCAGACACTGACGCGGCGTGTCTTGGCGTTGTCCACCACCCTGATGCCTGTCTCCAGGTCGGCAAGGCGGTCGAAATATGCGTGGACCACCCCGGCACCGGTCTCGATGACGGGGACGCGGGCCGTGTCGCGGACAAAGTCTATGAGGCGGCGTCCGCCGCGGGGTATACAGAGGTCTACATAGCCCACGGCATTGAGCAAGGCCTCTGTGGCCTCGTGGGTGGAGGGGAGCAATACGGCCACGTCAGGGTTGATGCCGCACTCTCTGAGGGCGCGGTGTATCAGGCCTATGGCAGCCTCGTTAGACTCGGAGGCATCCTTGCCGCCCTTGAGTATGCAGGCGTTGCCGCTCCTGAGACAGAGCGAGAAGACATCGAAAGTGACGTTGGGCCGCGCCTCGTATATCACCCCTATCACACCATAGGGGACGCGCACGCGCCTCAGCTCTATGCCGTTGGGGAGGGTGCGCTCCTCCATCACCTCGCCCAGAGGGCATGGCAGCGCCGCCACATGGCGCAGGTCAGAGACTATGGCGTCGAGGCGGCTGTCTGTCAGCTGCAGGCGGTCGTATAGGGGATTGACCGGCGTCATCTTTACGAGGTCGCGGGCGTTGGCCTCGAGCAAGAGGGTATGGTTGGCGTCCACGAGGTCGGCAAGCGCGAGGATTGCGCGCGTGCGGAGTGTGTCCGGCATCATCAGCAGTGTGCGCGAAGCCTCGCGCACGGCGGAAAATATTGAAACCAAGGGAAGGGGAATTTGGAATTTGGAATTTAGAATGGAGAATTTAGAATTGAAAATGGAGAATTAGGAGATGATACTGAATTCTCAATTCTCCATTTTCAATTCTCAGTGTACAGATAATCGTAATGCACCACGGGGCGCTGGCCGCGGAGGCCCATGGCCTCAGCAGTCTCGGCCGAGGATAGCGAGGCGCGGCCCACGGCCACACGCTCGGCCGAAGGGCCGAGGATGGTGACTATGTCTCCCTCCTCCCACTCGCCCTCGACGGCTGTGACACCCACGGGCAGGAGGCTGGTGGGACGGTCGGAGAGCAGAGCCTCGGCGGCCTTGGCGTCGACACGCACCACGCCCTTGGCAAAGGACGCGCTGTGGGCTATCCACCTCTTGACGGTGCTGAGGGCGTCCGGCGCAGGCACAAAGAGCGTGTGCGGCACCTCGGCGGGACGGCGTATGAGGTCGACGAGGACACCGGGACGCGTCCCGCAGGCTATGTAGACGGCCACACCCTCGTCGGCGAGCTTGCGCGCTATGCCGCACTTGGTGCCCATGCCTCCGCGTCCGAAACCGCTCTTGGAGGCCACCACATATCCGCTGAGGTCCTCGCCCGGAGCCACACGCCCTATCAGGCGCGAGCCGGGCTCGGAGGGGGCGCCGGTATAGATGCCGTCGACGTTGGAGAGTATCACGAGGATATCGGCGTCGGTCATGGCGGCTATGAGGCCCGAGAGCTCGTCGTTGTCGGTGAACATCAGCTCGGTGAGCGAGGCGGTGTCGTTCTCGTTGACTATGGGGAGGACGCCATTCTCGAGCATCGTCTGCATACAGGCGCGCTGGTTGAGGTAGCCCGAGCGCGAGTCGAAGTTCTCCTTCTGTGTCAGCACCTGGCCTATGACTATGCCGTAGGCCCCGAAGAGCTGGCTGTAGAGGTTGATGAGCCTTATCTGGCCTATCGAGCTGTAGAGCTGGCGCGAGGCCACGCTGTCGAGCTGGCGCGAGGGGTTGATGGCGCCGCGCCCGCAGGCCACAGCGCCGCTCGAGACGAGGACCACCTCGTGGCCGTCCTCCCTCAGCGTGGCTATCTGGTCCACGAGGGCCGACATATTGGTGACGTCAGGCTTGCCGTCGCGGCGCGTGAGCACATTGCTGCCCACCTTCACTACTATGCGGCTCATAGGGCAGAGGCTTTGAGTCCTTCAATTACGGCGGCGGTGAATCCGGCGCGCTCCATGGCGTTGAGGCCGCGGATGGTGATGCCCCCGGGTGTTGTCACCCTGTCTATCTCGGCCTCGGGATGTGCGCCCGGGCGCTCGAGCAGGGCGGCGGCCCCCTTGACGGTCTGGGCCACTATCTCCATGGCCTCCGAGGCGCGGAAGCCGAGCTCAACCCCGCCCTCAGAGGCGGCGCGGATATAGCGCAGGGCATAGGCTATGCCGCACGAGGCGAGGGCCGTGGCGCCGGGCAGGAGACGCTCGGGGACCACCATACACTTGCCGAGGGCGTCGAACACCCTGCGCGCCCCCGCGGCCTCGCCCCTGACCTCGGTGACGAATGTCATGGACTGGCTCAGCGAGACAGCCGTGTTGGGCATACCTATGGAGAGACGCCCGGGGAGGACGTCGCCGAAAAAGCCCTCGAGCTCACCTCCGGGGATGCCTGCGGCTATGACGCAGACCTCGGTGGCGGCGGGGTCGAGCACGGGGAGTATCCCGGCCACTACCCCCGGCAGCACCCAGGGCTTGACGGCTATGAAGAGGAGGCCGGCGCCGCGCGCGGCCTCAAGGTTGTCTGATGTGACGTGTATCCCCATGCCGGCGAGGTGAGAGGCCTTGTCGGGATGAGGCAGCGAGACGGTGACGTCCGAGGCTGGAGCCACGCCATTGGCCACAATCCCTGCGGCCACGGCACCGCCCATGGCGCCTGCTCCTATGACTGAGATTTTCATGTCTGTGGATTGATAAATCTGATTCTTCAAGACAGGTCTGCGGCCTGTCTGGCCAAACGGCCGCACAAAAATATCAAAAAAATATATAAAAATAGGGCTCTTTCAAACTATTTTTGCTACTTTCGCTTGTTAAAAGTGTGTCACACACAAAATAATCTCCTCCGTCAACACAGCCCACACCCCTCTCCCGGGCCCGCGGCCGGGAGGGTGGGGCGGAGGGGGTGTGGCGTGTG
>JAIDJD010000285.1 GCA_029052375.1 Duncaniella sp.
ACCAGCTTCTCAAACACCGGGATTTCCGTGGCTATGAATCCCTGGCACAGAATCACCCATATAGAGCCGAAAAGCAGGCCTGAATACAGCTTGTACTTCTCTACCATCTTATTTCCGGAACGTTGTCAGAAATCACAATCAGCGTTCGCCCGCCTTGCGTCCATAGCCGTAGCCATAGCCCTTCTTGTGTGCCGTGCCGTTGACCACTACCGAAAGATTCTTGAGGCGCTTGTTCTGATATACCTCCTCGATGAAGCGCAGGTCGTGCATCGAGCTATAGTTGACACGTGTGACGTAGATGGTGGCATCCGCAAAGCGGTTGAGCGTAAAGGTATCGCTCACCATGCCTACAGGTGCGCTGTCGACCACGATATAGTCATACTTGGAACGAAGCATTTCAAATAGCGAGCCTACCTTAGAGGATGCGAGGAGCTCCGAGGGGTTGGGCGGTATAGGACCGGCCACCATCACGTCGAGGCTCTTGTAGCCGGGCATATGTACAGTGATCTCATCTACCGAGACGTTGTCAGAGCTGAGATAATTTGTGAGGCCCTTGGCAGGATGTATGTCCAGGTAGTTCTCAAGCTGGGGGTTGCGGATATCCATACCCATGAGCAGCACGCGCTTGTTCTCGAGCAGAGAGAGCGAGGCCGCCATGTTGGCGGAGATGAAGCTCTTGCCCTCGCCAGACACGGTGGAGGTGACGAGCACAACACGGTCGGCCGAACCGCCGAGCATGAACTGGAGATTGGAGCGCAGGAGGCGGAAGAGCTCTGTCGAGGGAGATGTGTCTTTCTCGGTCACCACCAGCTTGCGGCCGGAGTTGTCCGTAACCATCTCGCCGAGTATGGGGGCGGAAACATGACGCTCAACCTCGGCGCGGCTCTCGAACTTGTTGCGCAGAAGCTTGTAGAGGAAGAGGCCTGCGGGGGGAATGACAAGGCCTATGACAAAGGCTATGAGCAAAATTATCTTTGGCGAGGCTCCGAGAGGCTCGCTGAGGGTGTACGCCTCGTCTATCACCTTGCCCTTCGACACCGAGTTGGCCAGGAGCATAGAGTTCTCCTCCTGCTTCTCGAGCAGGAAATTGTAAAGGCGCGCCATCATGCCCTGCTGGCGGCGCAGGTCTACAAACTCACGCTCCTGCACAGGCACGTTGCCAAGATATTCACGGGTGAGTCCGAGCTCCTCGCGCAGGTCTGCCACAGCGGCCATGCCCTGGTGGAGAGTCTTGTCGGCGCTCTTGTAGAGATTCTGGCGCATGAGGGCTATGCGCTCGTTGAGGTTGGCCAGCGCGATATTGCCGGGACGGGCATCCTTGGCCAGCTCGATGCGCTGCATTATCAGCGCGTGGTATGGTGCGATTGCCTCCTGCAGGCCCTTGTTCTCCACAATCAAGGGCACAAGCTCGTTGCTGTGGAGCGAGTCGGCAAAGAAATTGCGGGTGATGCGCAGCATCTCCACATTGGCTTGCTGTTCGAGCAGGGCCTTGTCGAGCTCGCCGCGCTTGGCCTGCTGGTAACCGGCCTCGACGCCTATGTCTGTGATGTTGTGAGAGGTCTTGTAGTTCTGTATCTTGAGCTCTACATCGCTGAGCTGTGTGCCGATGAGGCCGAGACGGTCTTCT
>JAIDJD010000286.1 GCA_029052375.1 Duncaniella sp.
CCACAACACCGCGGTGGTCTTTGACAAGGACGGCTCGATGGCAGGGCGCTACCGCAAGATGCACATACCCGACGACCCTGCATATTACGAGAAATTCTACTTCACCCCCGGCGACCTCGGCTTTGAGCCGATACAGACCTCTGTGGGGCGCCTCGGCGTGCTTGTATGCTGGGACCAGTGGTATCCCGAGGCCGCCCGTCTTATGGCCATGCGCGGCGCCGAGATACTCAGCTAGCCGACCGCGACAGGGTGGGAGCGCACAGCCACTCCGGAAGAGAAAGAGCGTCAGCGCGAGGCGTGGACCACCGTCCAGCGTGGCCACGCCGTGGCCAACGGCCTGCCTGTCGTGGCCGTCAACCGCGTGGGGCTCGAGCCCGACCCCTCGGGCGCCACCAACGGGATACAGTTCTGGGGCTCTAGCTTCGCGGCAGGCCCCCAGGGCGAGTTTCTCTTCCGTGCCTCGGACGCGGAAGAGGAGTGTGCCATCGTCGACATCGACCTTCGCCGCGGCGAGAATGTCCGCCGCTGGTGGCCCTTCCTGCGAGACCGCCGCATAGACGCATACACGGCCATCACACGCCGTTTCATCGATGACTGACGGCGCCGCCGCGGTGGTCACCGGGCCCTGCTCGGTCTCGGCCGGCGACTACCTGCGCGAGCTTGTCTCGCTGTGGCTGCCGCGCAACTGGTGGATGATAGTCCTGCCTCCGCTCCCCTTCGCGGCGCTGTGTGCCTTCACCGGCGACCTGCGATGGGCTATCGTGGCGCTGATGGTCATCTTCATCGTCCTGCCCATGCTCCTCTCCCTTCTCTATTTCTGGCATATGCTTGCCCCCGAGCTGAGGCTCTCCCTGCTGCCCCACAGGGCCGAGATATCGGCCGAGGGTCTCAGGATAGTCTACTCTCCCGTGTCAGAAGACCATACCCCCGAGCCCGACTTTGTCCCGGCCTCGGATGTCTCGGCCACGCTCTTCAGGCCGCGGTTTGTGCTCTACAGGCTGCGCCGCAAGAGCCTCGCCGTGGTTCTCGTCCCGTACTCCGCTATGCCACAGGGCGTCACCCGCGATGCGCTCACTCTATGATATCGCACGTCTCCGCCGCTTGACAATATTTTATTCTTTTTTTTCAGTAAAATCGCTCCGAAATGCCAAAATATTTTGTTAACTTTGCGGAGCTGATAGCAGCTGTGATATTATAACCGCATCATCAATTTAAACCCTAATATTTCAATCAATGGTAAACTATAAGGACTTAGGCCTTGTGAACACCCGTGAGATGTTCGCCAAGGCCATCAAGGGTGGCTATGCCGTGCCCGCATTCAACTTCAACAACATGGAGCAGCTTCAGGCCATCATCAAGGCCGCCGCAGAGGAGAAGTCTCCCGTCATCCTCCAGGTTTCTAAGGGCGCACGCAACTATGCCAATCCTATCATTCTCCGTTATATGGCCCAGGGCGCAGTAGAGTATGCCAAGAGCCTCGGCTGGGAGAATCCCCAGATTGTCCTCCACCTCGACCATGGCGACAGCTTTGAGACCTGCAAGGACTGCATCGAGCATGGCTTCTCTTCAGTGATGATCGACGGCTCTCACCTCCCCTACGAGGAGAACGTTGCCCTCACCAAGAAGG
>JAIDJD010000287.1 GCA_029052375.1 Duncaniella sp.
TTTTCCCCGTACCCGCCCGCGCGCCCGCCCAAAAAACGTCCCCGAATGTTGATAACTTTCAGGCGCCGGGCCCGGAGGTGCCGGCCGAGAGCTGTTCGCGCACTCTCGGGCTGAGCATCAGAAGGGTTAACATCGTGGGGAAGGCCATAAGGGCATAGAAGAGGTCGCAGAATCCCACAGCCATGCCGAGGGGCATCACGGCAAAGATAACGAGCGTGAGGATGAAAAACCATGTGTACCACCGCGCCCTGCGCTCGCCGAACAGATAGGCGGCGCAGCGGTTGCCGTAGAAGCTGTAGCTGAACATCGAAGAGAGGGCAAAGCACATCACGATGCCCATCAGCATCAGCTCGCCTCCGGGAATGGCCGAACCGAAAGCGCCGAGAGCCACCTCGAGCCCCTTGACGCCGTCGGCCGAGGCTGAGATGTCTCCGCAGAGGAGGATGGCGAGAGCCGTGAGGGTGCAGACAAAGCCCGAGTCTATCGAGGGTCCGAGCATTGCTACCAGACCTTCGCGTACAGGCTTGTCGTTGGACGACGCGCCGTGCATGATTCCCGCCGTGCCCACGCCTGCATCGTTGACAAGGGCGGCGCGCCGGGCTCCGATGATGGCTATGCCTGCCAGGGCGCCCCACCCTGCCCTGAGATTGAACGCCTCGCGGAAGATGGAGGCAAAGACCGCGGGGACCTCTGTGATGTGGGTGATGATGATATAGGAGACAAGCACAAAGTAGAGGCCTACCATGAAGGGGACGAGCCATGTGGCCACACGGGCTATGCGGCGTATGCCCCCGAGGATGACGAGGGCCACAAGCGAGGCTATGGCCGCTCCGGCCACAAAGCGCATGGATGTGGCCGGCTCCCATCCCGTCACAGACCCTATGGCGAGGGCCACAGGGTTGGCCGAGAGGCTTTCGGGGGTGGCGAACGTGGCCATCAGGGCCTCGGTGAGCTGGTTGGCGTTCATGATGCAGAGCGTCCCGAACATCCCGGCCACGGCAAAGGTGACTGCAAGCCAGTGCCAGCGCGGGCCGAGCCCCTTGTCTATTATATACATGGTGCCTCCGGCCGTGGTGCCGTCAGCGCGGCGGTGCTTGTAGAGGGTGGTCAGCACTCCTTCGTGAAACTTTGTGGACATACCCACAAGGGCGCTGACCCACATCCAGAAGATGGCGCCTGGCCCGCCCATCACAAGGGCTATGGCCACGCCGGCGATATTGCCCATCCCTACGGTGGCGGCCACCACGGAGGCGAGGGCCTGCAGCGAGGATATCTGCGCTCCGCTCCTGTGCGAGTCCCGCTCGCGCAAGACCCTGACAGCATCGGGCAGAAGCCTCAGAGAGACCATCCCCGAGCGGAAGAAGAGATAGAAGCCGCCCCCTATGAGGAGCAGGAACAGCGGATAACCGCAGATGAAGTCGGCTATGTCGTTGATGTTCACCATGACCCTCCGGCGCCTCCGCCGCCGGTGTGTCCGCCGCCGAACGAACCGCCTGAGAATCCGCCTCCGCCGCCTCCGCGTCCGCCGAAGACCGAGGCCCCTATGGCCGCGGCCGCAAGGGCGTCTGTATTGGGCTTCTTAGGCAGGCGGAAGTGCTTCTCGTCGTGATAGTTGCAGGCACGGCACTGGTAGATGTTGACACCCTCGCCCTCGCGGCGCTCGGTAGAGAGGCGCAGGATGCGGCGGTCAAGGAGCCTGTAGGCCCTGGTGTGGCAGCGGGGACACTCCTTGTAGGGCGACGAGGGATTTACGTATGGGATGATGTCGGTGTGGTGGCACTGAGGACAGTTCCAGACGTCATAGTCCACCGAGTCGAGCTTCTCCTCAATATCCTGGGCAGGGGTCAGGTAGTCGTTGTCATGCACCTCGTCTATCAGCCTCATCCTGTGGCCGCAGTTGGGACACTTGCGCTTGTGGCGGCGCAGGGAGCGGCACTTCAAGACTATGACGAGCCATGCTATCAGGCCGAGGCCGAGACTGGCAAAGGCCACTATAAGCGCCGGTATACTGAGCGACCTGAGGCTGTCATAACGCTCGCGGTCGGGCTGGAGGCGCGTGGAGCGTATCGTGTGGAGCACAAGGACGAGCATGATGAGCGCGACGGTGCCGACAACGGCAAAGTAAATCTTGAACAAGTCTTCGCCCAACCCGTCCTCATCGGCACGGCGCGAGTCGTTGGCATATTTCGAGGCAACCTCGGCGGCCGCCTCGGGATTGCGCAGCAGGGCGTCGCCGGCGTCCACCGCGGCTGGCACTCCGCCGGCATAGTCGCCCTCGCGGGAGCGCGGGCA
>JAIDJD010000288.1 GCA_029052375.1 Duncaniella sp.
CGGGGGCTGGGAGTTGTGTTTAAGAGCCCGGTCGGGGCCGGGGCGGGGAGGTGTGGGCTCGTCGGGCCACTCTTCATCGTCGGGGCGTCCGCCGGGGGTGCCGGGCTCCTCGCCGCCGGCTATGTCGCCGTCCTCGTCACCCTCCTCGATAGAGCTGTCTACGGTGATGCCCGAGGGGTCGATGGTGCCGGTCTCGTCGGGCATTCCGGTGCCGCCCTTGAGCTTGAATGTGATGATGTAGTAGTTGCCTTTCTTGACGTCTGTGAATTCCTTGGGGGCAACCTTTACCTGTGTGCCATTTACAGAGCCTGAGAATGTGGCCACGAGTGTGGTGCTGCCCTCGACGGCCTCGAAATATCCGTCGCGGGTTTCGTCGGCGGTCCATACGAGCTCGGCTCCGGCCTCGCCTGCCACTACCTTGGCCTGTGCGTCGGGGCCCATGGCGGCCTTGAGCGAGTCGCTGAAGCGGACGCTGACCTTGACCGAGCCGAAGGTGCAGGTGACGGTGCCTATCGAGGTAATCTTGCCGTCCTCGACGGTAAACTCCTTGGAGCCTGCGAAGTAGGGTTTGGCAAACTCGGCCTTGGCGGGCTTGTGGCTTTCGACTTCCACTATATAGTCGCCGACGGGGAGGGTCATCACCTCGGGCATCTCGCCGTAGGTCCAGGCACACTCCTTGTTGTCGTAGATGGCTGTGGCGTTGGTGGTCTTGTCTATGATGGTGACAAGGAAGCCGCTGACGTCTACACTTGCGCGGCCCTGGGGCTTGTTGGTTTTCTCGTCGACGTTGACGTCGAGGTCCGAGAGAGATACCCCGCCTGTGTTGGCCGCAAACTTCTTGTCGGCGGGCGACCAGTCGTCACACGACGTAGCCGCAGTCAGCAGAACCACAAGTGCCGCACACAGTGAAAATATCTTGTTTTTCATTGCTTTGAATGCTGTTGGTTAGTAGATTAATTCGATGTCGTCGATAGTGAGGACATTGCCTATGCGCTTGGAGTCGGAAAAACCATCGAAGGCGCCTTTTGAACCGGTTACACCTTTGACGCTGGGTTTATCTGCTGTAGATGATAGGAACACGACGTAGGCGTGTGTTGCCTTGGCCGAGAGGTCGGTATAGTTTACAGGAACTTCAACCTCGGTGAATGTTGTCACCTCGTTGCCTGAAACAATCTCGCCGCGGCCAAGCTCCTTGACTTCTGCGCCGTCGCGGTGCTCTATCACGATGTATGCCTTGAAGCTCTCACCGTTATAGGGGGCAAACTTATATGCAAACTTGAGGGCAGAGGGTCGCGATGTGAAAGGTTTACCATAAGCAATCTCTTCGTCTGTCTCGCTTGAAGCTGAGTGGTCGCCGATGAAGAGCATACCTGCGGCAGTGTGTTTAATGATGCCATTTCCGCTTTTTGTGCCGTATGTACTGCCTTCACCATAGCCGAGTGTGCTGATTTCGGCTGCCTGCCCAGATATGCCTGATACGGGAACTGTGCCACTGAAGGAAGTATAGTAACAGGTAGTGCCACTATTCTGCGCTGTAGTCAGTGCATTGCGAGTAGCCCAGAAAGATTCTCCCTTAGCGTTTGCAAACCAACGCTTGATGTCTGTCATGCCTACCCAGGCGGTTTTATTTGTGTATACATCCTCAGTATACCAGTCTTCCATCCCTGCGTTCGGGAGCTGGGCGGCGGCCTCGGTGGTGAACTCTATGGGGAAGGTCTGCTCTTCGCCGAGCTTGGCGTAGGCCATGTAGGCGGTGGCGGGCCGGAGACCTGTGAGCTCGTAGGTCTTGGAGCCTACCACGGCACGGCCGGCGGGCTTGCGGGCTGTGGAGGCGGCCTTGTTGTAGGTAGTGCCGTTGTCGGTGGAGAGATACCACTCTACATTGTCGCTCTGAGCCATGACGGCGTCGTCTGTGAACTTGACGCCGAGGAATGCGCGCTTGGCAAAGGCGTTTGTGGCGGCCTGGTCGGCTATCATGACGGGCGACTTGGCTATCACAATGGACGAGAGAGAGCCTTTGTCGGCCTTGACCTCGAGGGTGTTCTCAGCCTTTATGACGGGGTCTGAGGCGGGATGGGTGAGGTCTATCTCGTAGTTGGGCGCGGTGCCGCTTATCTTGTTGACGATGAGCTCTGTGTAGGTGCCTCTTGAGTTCTTGGCCTTGAACCTGACGTTCTCAACGTCGCCGCCGTTGTACTTCATCAGCAGGGTGAGGCGGCCGTCGGCGATGATAGAGCCCTGGAGGAGCTGCATCTCGAGTTTCTCGACGTCGACAGAGAACGATACGGGGTCGCAGGTCTTGCTGTAACGGTCTGTGATGCTGACGGTGAATACCGATGTGTTGCTTGCGCCCTCCTCGCAGGGGATGTTGGGGAGCACGTCCGTG
>JAIDJD010000289.1 GCA_029052375.1 Duncaniella sp.
ACACACTCCAGAGCGGAGCCAAGTGTGCGGCAGAGCGTTATGAGAACTATAAGAAGCAGCCTATCCGCTACCGTATGCCCTCGGGCTTCGACGGCAAGCTCGCATCGCGCGGCATAGCTCTGAGCCGCAAGGGCCACGGCGACCGTGTCCGCGCCGCCATCATCCGCGAGAAGGGTGTGAACGGCGACCGCGAAATGGCCTACTCGCTCTATCTCGCTGGCTTCGATGTCAAGGATGTGCATATGACGGATCTCATGAGCGGACGCGAGACCCTCGAGGATGTCAACATGATAGTCTTCTGCGGCGGATTCTCCAACTCGGATGTCCTCGGTTCGGCCAAGGGCTGGGCTTCAGGATTCCGCTACAACGAGAACGCCCGCAAGGCTCTCGAGAACTTCTACAAGCGCGAGGACACTCTCTCGCTCGGCATTTGCAACGGCTGCCAGCTGATGATAGAGCTCAACCTCATCAATCCCGAGCATGAGAAGAAGACCAGGATGCTCCACAACGACTCTCACAAGTTCGAGTCTCAGTTCCTCGGTCTCACCATCCCTGCCAATCCTTCGGTGATGCTTGGCTCGCTCGCCGGCAGCAAGCTCGGCATCTGGGTGGCCCACGGCGAAGGCAAGTTCAACCTTCCCCTCCCCCTCGACCGTTACAATGTTGTGGCCAAGTACAGCTACAACGCCTATCCCGCCAACCCCAACGGTTCGCGCTCGGGCGTGGCCGGCATCTGCTCGGCAGATGGCCGTCATCTGGCCATGATGCCTCACCTCGAGCGAGCCATCTTCCCCTGGCAGTGCGGCTACTATCCCGCATCGCGCAAGACCGACGAGGTGACACCATGGATAGACGCCTTCATCAACGCGCGCAAGTGGGTTGAGGAGCGAGTTTCACATTAATTCACACGGCAAGTTTACGTTAATTGAAAAATTATCGTAAATTTGCCGTTGATTTTTTACTTTCTCCTCATTTCTTACCGCTGTTTCTCTCCTCTTACCTGAATCAAAGACAAACAAACCAGTTTCAAGCTATTAAATCTATCTAACATGAGTCTTAACATCATCGTGCTCGCCAAGCAGGTGCCCGACACCCGCAACGTGGGCAAAGATGCCATGAAGGAAGACGGCACCATCAACCGAGCTGCGCTCCCCGCCATCTTCAATCCCGAGGACCTCAACGCTCTCGAGCAGGCTCTGCGCCTCAAGGATGCCAACCCTGGCTCTACAGTCACCCTTCTCACAATGGGTCTCCCCCGTGCCTCTGAGATTATCCGCGAGGCTATGTATCGCGGCGCTGACACAGGCATTGTGCTTACCGACCGCTCTCTCGGCGGTGCCGATACACTGGCCACATCTTACTCGCTGGCACAGGCCGTAAAGAAATTCGGCAATTTTGACATCATACTCGGCGGACGCCAGGCTATCGACGGAGACACCGCGCAGGTGGGCCCCCAGATAGCTGAGAAACTCGGCATTCCCCAGGTGACCTATGCCGAGGAAATACTCGGTCTCAAGGACGGATATGTGACAGTCAAGCGCCGCCTCGAGAACGGCGTCGAGACCGTCAAGGCTCCGCTCCCCTGCGTCGTCACCGTCAACGGTTCGGCCGCTCCCTGCCGTCCCCGCAACGCCATGCGCGTGCAGAAGTTCAAATATGCGGCATCGCCCACAGAGGCCGAGAAACTCCCGGAAGACCGCAAGGCGCTCCTCGAGAAGCGTCCGGCTCTCAGGCTCCAGGAGTGGAGCGCGGCCTATGTCGACGCAGACCCCGCACAGATAGGCCTTCCCGGCTCGCCCACAAAGGTCAAGGCCATCGAGAATGTGGTCTTCACCGCCAAGGAATGCCGTGTGCTCGACGGCAGCGATGCCCAGATTGAAGAACTTGTCAAGGAACTCATCACAAACCATACCATAGGCTAACTCAACCCACGCGCATACAAATGGACCAGAACAATCTTATAGTATATCTCG
>JAIDJD010000029.1 GCA_029052375.1 Duncaniella sp.
AAACTGGGGCAATCAAGACAACGAGTCGACAGCACGCTATGTCGAGTACAACTGCACCGTCCCAGGTGCCGCCCGTGACAAGCGCGCAGGCTGGGCCAAGAATGTCTCGGCCGACGAGGCCAAGCGCCTCACCGACCCCGCATACCTCTACTCGCGCACCCACACCTGGACGCCGGGAGAGTGACGCGTCACACACTAAAAAAGGGAGCCTGGCTCCCTTTTTTTATTTCTCCGGGACAAGGTCGTTTTACACTTTCGTGCATTGTCCATCTCTACCTTTTGGTGTACCTTTGCGCCACTGAAGAAAAATCACAAAACTCTCGTCATGCGAACTCTCACCACCATACTCTTAGTCTTGCTGGTCATCCTCTGTGCCATGGCAGACCCTGCACAACCCGACACCATAGCCACACAAGAACTCTCAGAAGTGGTGGTAAAAGCGCCCAAGGTGATACGCAAGGCCGATATGGACATCTACATCCCGTCCAAAGCCACCCTGGAGATTTCGAAGAACGGGATGCAGCTGCTCGCCAATCTTATGATTCCCTCTCTATCTGTCAGCGACGCGCTCGGGACGATAAAGGCCGCAGGCCAGCCTGTGCAGGTCCGCATCAACGGGCGCGAGGCCTCGGCCGACCAGGTGAGCGCCCTCCAGCCCGAAACCGTCAGGCGAGTGGTGTGGATGGACAATCCCGGACTGCGCTACGGTGGCGCCAGCTACGTGGTCAACATCATAGTCAGCAATCCCACACTCGGCGGCTCTGTGATGGCAAATGCTATGCCCGCCCTCAACCAGGCCTGGGGAAACTATATGGCTGATATCAAGTTAAACAACGGGCGCTCTCAGTTTGAGGTATGGGGGAAATTCAAACTGACAGACAAGATAAAATCTCACCGCGAATACAAGGAAACCTTCGCCTTTCCTGACGGCGGCTCGCTCACAAGAAACGAGACCTCGCGCGGAGGCCAGATGGACAATTCGATGGGCAACTTTACCGCATCATACAGCTACATAACTCCCGACCCGCCCTTATTTATGCTCGATCTGTCATACTTTGAAAAATTTACCGACAAGTTCAGATA
>JAIDJD010000290.1 GCA_029052375.1 Duncaniella sp.
TACATGGGGGAGCCCCGGAGCCGCGACTTGTCCTTGACCGCGGCTATGGCGGTGACCTCGGCGTGGCCCTCGCCGCACCGGCGGTGCCAGCCTTCGCCTATGATGTGTCCGTCCGGATCGGCGATGACGGCCCCCACCATGGGGTTGGGCGAGGCGTCCAGGGCTCCGTGGCGCGCGAGCTCTATGGCCCGGCGCATATATATCTGTCTGGTCTCCATGTTTCGTGGGGCTGAACTATTCTTCGGGGTCTTTCCAGTCGCCGCCGCGGCGTATCAGCTCGATGAGGGCGGGTATGGCTTCGTCTGTGGGGAGATTCTTCATCACGCACTCCTTGCCTTTGTACAGGCTGACGCGTCCCACGCCTGCGCCTACGTAGCCGTAGTCGGCGTCGGCCATCTCTCCGGGGCCGTTGACTATACACCCCATGACGCCTATCTTGAGACCTTTGAGGTGAGATGTCGCCTTCTTGATGTCCTTGAGAGCTGTGTGGAGGTCATATAGGGTGCGTCCGCAACCGGGACAGGATATGTATTCTGTCTTGGTGATGCGTTTGCGTGTGGCCTGGAGTATGTTGAGGGCGAGCCTGTTGAGGTCGTCGCGCGACATGGCGCTGTTCTCCACAGCCACGGCGTCGGCAAGGTTTTCCAGAAGGAGGAGGCCGAGGTCTATGGATGCCTTTATGGCTGTTGTCTCCGCGTCGGCCCCGTCATAGTCGAATATGACGGCTGCCGGATTGGAGGCTCCGGCCTTGCGCAGGCGGCGTATGGCGCTCCTCATCAGCAGGGCGCCGGCCGGCGTCTTGGCTCTGAGGGCAATCATGGCCTCGGGGTTCAGCCTGGCCTGGGAGAGAATATCCTCAGCCGGCAGGGACATGAGGTCTGCCTCGATGTCGGCCTTGTCGATGTCGAGGCCTATCACCCGTGTGGTTCTGTCGGCCTGTATGCTCCGGGCGTCGTTCTCGCCTGCGGGCTCGCTCTCGGGTATCGCTGTGGTGTCCGCCGCCACCTCGGCTATGTGGGCGAGGATGGCGCGTGCGGGGGCTATCTCGTTCTCGGGATTCTCTGTCAGAGAGACACGGATTGTGTCGCCGAGGCCGTCCATCAGCAGAGAGCCTATGCCGGTGGCCGACTTGATGCGTCCGTCTTCGGCGTCGCCAGCCTCTGTCACTCCGAGGTGGAGTGGAAAGTGCATACCCTCGGCGTCCATGGCCTCGGCCATCAGCCTTACTGTCCTGGTCATGACCACGACGTTCGAGGCCTTGATGGAGATGACCACATTGCGGAAGTCGTGGGCCATGCAGACGCGCAGGAATTCCATGGCGCTCTCCACCATGCCCTCGGGCGTGTCGCCGTATCGGCTCATGATGCGGTCCGAGAGCGAGCCGTGGTTGACGCCTATGCGCAGGGCTGTGCCGTTCTTGCGGCAGATGTCGAGCAGGGGCACGAGCGCATCGTCTATCTTGGTGATCTCTTCGGCATACTCCTCGGGCGTGTAGTCTATCTTCTTGAAGACGCGCCCGGGGTCTACGAAGTTGCCGGGGTTGATGCGCACCTTGTCCCCACGCCCTGCGGCCGCGAAGGCCGCCGTGGGGTTGAAGTGTATGTCGGCCACGAGTGGCACGTCATATCCGTCTGCCCTCACCTTGTCTCTGATCTGTGTGAGGTTGACAGCCTCGCGGACTCCCTGGGCGGTGAGGCGCACGATGTCGCCCCCGGCGTCGGCTATGCGCTCTATCTGCGCGACAGACCCTGGGGTATCCATCGTGGAGGTCGATGTCATCGACTGCACGGCCACGGGCCGGTCTCCGCCGACGGCGACGCCGCCTATGGAGCCCTCCCATGTCTTGCGCCTGCTGTATCCTTGCGCTGCCATCAGTCTACCTTGAAGTCGTACTTGATCTCCTTGAGCTCTTCGTTGGCCTTGACAATCTTCTTGGAGAGTGTGGCGCGGTAGGCGGCGAAGCGTCCGGCGAGCTCGGGGTCGGAGAGAGCAAGCATCTGTACGGCGGTGACAGCCGCGTTGAGGCCGGCGTTGATGCCGACGGTGGCGACGGATATGCCCGGAGGCATCTGGACGATGGAGCAGAGGGCGTCCACACCGCTCAGAGATGAGGCGATGGGTATGCCGATAACTGGCAGCGGGGTCATGGCGGCTATCACGCCTGGGAGGGCGGCGGCCATGCCTGCGGCGGCTATTATCACCTTAACGCCGCGTCCCTGTGCGCCGCGTGCAAACTGCTCTACCTCGGCCGGAGTGCGGTGGGCCGAGAGGGCTTGCATCTCAAAGGGGACCTCCATCTGGTCGAGGAAGTCGGCTGCTTTCTTGAGGATGGGGAGGTCGCTTGTGCTCCCCATGATGATGCTGACTGTCGGGGTCATAATGTCCAAGTTGTTGATTTATATGGATTTTTAGTTGAGAGTTGAAAGACGGGAGTTTTCTGAGGTGTCAGAACCAGAGACCGGGCAACAGGACGCAGAGAAAACCGTTGGCACATCCGGCCAACACCTGCATCAGTGTGTGTCTCTGCATATAGACTCTGGCCGTCATCACTGCGCCTGCGGCCAGTATGGTTCCGGTTATCCACCAGTCGAGGGAGACCACGTTCTGGTGTGCGAGGAGTATCACGAAGAGCATGGCCGTCGCTCCGCCCATGGCGGCGGCGTGGGCCGAGATTTTCCACCAGCGGTTCACCACTGTGCTGACCAGCGAGGCCAGAGCTCCGCCGTAGAAGAACATGGCCCGCCATCCCGGAGCGCCGGCGCGCTGCATGCAATATCCGCAGACAAGGTAGCTTGCCGTGACGGTGAGGTATGGGATTGTGCGTTCTGTGCGTTCGTTCAGCTCAGGCCCGCTCACCATGCCCAGTCTGTACAGCGAGACGATAGAGACAGCGGGCATGACGGCTGTGAGGAGAAACACCACGCCGGTGACTATCCACAGCGTGGCCTGCGGCAGAAGGTGCATGACCGTCCCCAGGCCTGTCACTATCATTGCATATGTCGGGAGCAGTATCGGCGAGAACACCGAGGAGAGGATACGGCTTATCTTGTACATACGGGGGGTGTCTTGTCTGTTGTTTGAATCTGTTTTAGAGTTATAACGTCCTGGCGGGCGGTACGGCTCTCGACGGCGTCAGATTTTCTTTCTTAGCCTGGCCACGGGGATGCCGAGGCGGTCGCGGTATTTGGCCACGGTGCGGCGGGCTATCTCGAAGCCCTGATGCCTGAGACGGTCGAGTATGGCCTCGTCGGTGAGCGGCGCCGAGGGGTCTTCCTCCTGTAGCTTATAGCCCTATGACGCTGCC
>JAIDJD010000291.1 GCA_029052375.1 Duncaniella sp.
GGCTCGGCGACTACTTCACCGGAGGCAACGGCTCTGTGCTCATGCTCGACGACCTCCGGCTCGAGTTTGACTACTGACCCCCTCGCCCACACTGTTTCCGCCAAAACCGGAAATATGTCCATCCCCGCCCCTTACCGGCCATGGGAACTCAGCAAATGCGCCTCAGGCAGTTAAATATTTTTAACACCGCGAAGCTCTCCAAATGCTGAATTCTGAGTAATTTTGGGGCCGATTTTTAAAATTTACTACAAAGGTACCACGCCATCTGCCTATGCGCCGCCTCATGCTGTCTGCACTGCTGCTGATGTCCGCCGCCCTCGCCATGCGCGGAGGCGAGCCTGCAGACACGTGCGGATGCGAGAGCGCCGGCAAGGCCTACTGGGTGAAACAGCTCTTCCGCAACGGGTTTCACATCAACGACTCGACGGTCTGCTATCCGCGGTTCCCGCGGTTTGCCCTCAAGGTCTACAACTGGGGCGACCGCACATTCAACAGATACGACCCCGCATACGTCGTAGGCACGGGCAAGAACTGGAAGCTGACAGCCAAGACACAGAACTGGATAGAGTCCACCAATATGCTCTTTCCCGAGAGCAGGGAGCTGGCCATGCACTCGAGCGTATACAGCGACGCCGGCATCAGCCTCAGCTTCATGGCCGTGAGCCTGGGATGGACGTGGAACATGAACAAGCTGTTCAACCAGCCCTCCTCGCGCAAGACCTTCGACTTCTCGTTCACCACCTCGAGGTTCTCCATAGCCATCAACCAGCTGTCCAGCTCGGGAGGGATGATAATCACCAACTTCGGAGACTACAACGACGGACGGCGCCTGCGCTACCACTTCGACGACGTCGACTTCCAGTCGACAACGGCCCAGGCATACTGGTTTTTCAACAACTACCGCTACTCACAGGCGGCGGCTTACAGCTGGTCGCGCTACCAGCTGCGCTCGGCCGGGTCGGCCCTGGCGGGCTTCCAGTACAACGAGCAGAAGCTCTCCATGGACTTCTCCAGACTCCCCGCCGATATGCTCCCCTACCTCCCGCTCGAGTCTCCCGCCTACGACTCGCACTACCGCAGCTACAACCTGATGGGAGGCTATGCCTTCAACTGGGTGCTGTATCCCCGGCGCTGGCTGGTCAACATCTTTGCCACGGGCTCTGTCGGATACCGCGAGGTGCTCGGCGACAGGGGCGAGGAGAGACACAGCATCAAGTCGCTGCTCTCCAACACCGTGCAGACCAACATAGCCGGTGTCTACAACCACCGCGCGCTGTTCGTGGCGCTGACCATGAACTTCTACGGCATCTTCAACTACAACTCGCGCTATACCCACTTTGACGCCTACGGCCGCCTCACGGGTGTCGCAGGAGTGAGGTTTTGAGGAGTTGAGAGCAGAGAGTTGAGGATAGCGTCCGAATGGACGCCGGTTTACAAAAACACCAGATGACAAGCCAATGTGTCTGAGATACAAATCTGCGTCCTCGCGGACGCCATTCACGGCAGGGACGCTATCTATGCATAGCGCCCCTGCCGGGCTATAGGATATGATTTTAGGATTAAATACAGCCCCCCTAACGACTGCCGGCGTCCAAAAACAATCAGCCCCGGCGCGGGATGCGTCGGGGCTTGAAAGGGTTACGTGCGCTTCAGGATGGGCTTGAACCAACGACCCCCTGATTAACAGTCAGGTGCTCTAACCAACTGAGCTACTGAAGCTTGTGATTGTATGTAAGTTTGTTATATTTTTTTGGCGCTTCAGGATGGGCTTGAACCAACGACCCCCTGATTAACAGTCAGGTGCTCTAACCAACTGAGCTACTGAAGCAG
>JAIDJD010000292.1 GCA_029052375.1 Duncaniella sp.
ATCGTCGGCATAGTCATATGTGTATATGATACAGCTCCCCACACCAAGGTATCGAGCTACTCCAACCTCCCGAGCTACTTCCAGACCACAGACGTCTATCCCCAGTCGATGAAGTGGTGGGATATGTATTCCAACGTCGTGCGCTATGCCCCGAGCTTCTCGGGCCTCAACCGCGAGCACTCCATGCCCAAGAGCTGGTGGAAGGTGGGCGGCGACGTCGAGTACACCCCCGCCTACGTAGACCTCAACCATCTCTACCCCGCCGACGGCCCCGCCAACCAGGCCAAGAGCAACTATCCTCTGGGCACGGTCAATATGTCGGGCACGGTGACATTCAACAACAACGTCTCCACCATCGGAGCCCCCGTCAGCGGACAGGGAGGCGGCGCCAAGTATGTCTACGAGCCCGCAGACGAGTACAAGGGCGACTTTGCCCGCACATACTTCTACATGGTCACCTGCTATCAGAACCTCCAGTGGAACAGCTCGTATCTCTGGATGGTCCAGCGCAATACCTACCCCACCCTCACCTCCTGGGCCATAGACCTCCTGCTCGCGTGGCACCGCCAGGACCCCGTCAGCCAGAAAGAGACCGCCCGCAACGAGGCCGTGTGGGGATATCAGAACAACCGCAACCCCTTCATCGACTTCCCTGACCTGGCCGAGTATATATGGGGCAACCGCGTGGGCGAGCCGTTCCAGACAGGCGGAGGCGCCGTCGGAGGCGACCCCGAGCTGACAGCCCCCGTCAGCGGCACCACCCTCAACTTCGGCGAGGTGGCCGTAGGCTCGACAGCCAAGGCCCTGCTCTTCTTCAAGGGCACAGGCCTCACATCCCCGCTCTCGATATCGCTCGGAGGCACAGACCGCGCCATGTTCTCGATACCCGAGAACACCATAGGCAAGGAGCTCGTCAACGCCCCCGGCGGATATTACCTCCAGGTGTCCTATACCCCGACGGCCACCGGAGAGCACAACGCCCGCATCCTCATCTACGACGGAGGCCTCCCCGGCACCGGTATGTATGTCTATTTCAAGGGCAGCGCCCTCGATGTGCCGCATCTCTCGACCCTCACGGCCAGAGAGGCCGCCGACGTCAAGGCGGACAGCTACCTGGCCTCGTGGAGCAAGGCTCCAGAGACCGTAGACTTCTACGTCGTGACCCGCACACGCTATCTCACAGACGGCAATACCGTCACCGAAGAGCTCGAGACCGAGGAGACCGAGCTGCTCATCACCGAGTTTGACGCATCTAGCCAGGAGACCTATACAGTACAGAGCTCTCGCCTCGGCTACCGCTCAGAGCCCTCTAACGTCATCTTTGTCAACCACTCGGGCCTCTCCGAGCTCCCCGTGGGCGCGCCGCTCACAGCCGAGAGCTTCCCCGGCCTGATACGCATCGGTTGCTCGTCCACACACACCGACGTGCGCATCATAGACATGGGCGGACACACCGTGATGACCATCCCCGTGCTCGAAGCCCCCGGCACAGACATCACCCTCCCCTCAGGCGTCTACCTGATGATGTCGGCCGAACACCGCACACCCGTCAAGCTCATCGCACGATGACGCCCTGACACCCCCACCGACAATCCCCCGAGCCCCGGAGGCCTCCACAAAAGGCCCTCCGGGGCTCGCCATATCCGCCCGGCACCGTAACTATTCAGCCAAAGTAAAGACATGATGATTTGGCTCGCCTTTATTAGACGAGGGCAAGGATAGCGTCAAGCGGCGATCGTCCGCTTTTCCAGGCCGTATCGGCAATGGAATGTAGAGCGTGGAAGGCATCAGCGCCGGAGTCTGAACGGAAGCAT
>JAIDJD010000293.1 GCA_029052375.1 Duncaniella sp.
CAGGCTCAGGGGGCTTGAGAGCGACGACTGCGAGCAGTTCCTCACGGTCCGACAGCTTGTCCCCGAACGACAGGGATGGCAGAACACCGACGCCAACACCACCCACGCCATACCCCCGACCACAGCCCGTTATTTCCGCTTCTCATGGACTCCGGAGGGCACAGAGCCGGGCAGCGAAGACCTCGATGCGGCCAAGTGGAAACCAAACCTGAAAATCAAGAAAATCATACTCAACGGCCACCCGAAGCTCGACCGCTGGGAGGGCAAGGCCGGACTTGTCTGGCGTGTAGCCCCGGCCACTGCCGAGACCATGCTGCCCCATGAGCTGTGTGTCAGGAAAGAGGATATCATAGACCTTACCGCGTCAATGAAGGACGGCCATCTCACGGCACAGCTCCCCGAGGGCGAATGGCGCCTGATGCGCATCGGACATACCTCTACCGGCCACACTAACGCCACCGGGGGCGCGGGGCGCGGTCTCGAGGCCGACAAGTTCAGCGAGGCGGCCGTGGCCAAGCAGTTTGACAACTGGTTCGGTCGCGTGTTCCGCGAGCTCGGGCCTGAGAAGGCCGGCCGAGTGCTCAGGTATATGCACGTCGACAGCTGGGAGTGCGGCAGCCAGAACTGGAGCGCCGGCTTCGCCTCAGAGTTCCTCAAGCGCCGAGGCTACGACCTGATGCCATACCTGCCTCTGTTTGCCGGAGTGCCTGTCGACGATGTCGAGACCTCGGAGAGAGTCCTGCGCGATATCCGCGCCACAGCCGCCGAGCTTGTTGTGGACATATTCTACAAGGTGCTCGCCGACAAGGCCCGAGAATACGGCTGTCTCTTCTCTGCCGAGTGTGTGTCGCCAACGATGGTGAGCGACGGGATGCTCCACTACAAGGCCGTTGACTTTCCAATGGGCGAATTCTGGCTCAGGAGCCCGACCCACGACAAGCCCAACGATATGCTCGACGCCATACACGGAGGCCATATCTACGGCAAGAACATCATACAGGCCGAGGGTTTCACCGAGGTGAGAGGCACATGGGACGAGACACCTGCGATGCTCAAGACCCTCCTTGACCGCAACTACGCGCTCGGCATCAACCGCATTTTCTATCACGTCTACACACACAATCCGTTCATGGACAGGAAGCCGGGCATGACTCTCGACGGCATAGGCCTCTTCTTCCAGCGAGACAACACATGGTTTGCAGACGGAGGCAAGGCGCTGACAGACTATATGCGCCGCTGCCAGGCCATGCTGCAGTACGGTGTCCCGGTGGCGGACATAGCCGTGTTTACAGGCGAGGAGGTGCCGCGCAGGGCCCTGCTGCCCGACCGTCTCGTCGGGTCTCTGCCGGGCATATTCGGCCCCGAGCGTGTCGAGTCTGAGCGCAGGCGTCTCGCCAACGAGGGACAACCCATGAGGGTGATGCCCGTCGGCGTGAAGCATTCGGCCAACATGGCCGACCCGGACAAGTGGACAGACCCCCTGAGAGGATATGCCTACGACTCAATGAACAGGGATGCCCTGCTGCGCCTCGCCGAGGCTCGCGACGGACGCATCTCACTGCCCGGCGGAGCCTCATACAAGGTGCTCGTGCTGCCGCTTGCCCACCCCATGATGCCCGACACCATACTCAGCGCTGAGGTGCGCGCCAAGGTTGACAGCCTTGCCGCCGCAGGCGTGGCCGTTCCGTCGCTACCCTATCTTGGCGACGACTTCTCGGCCCTCGGCCTTGAACGCGACCTTATCGTGCCTGAAAACATAGCGTGGACCCACCGCAGAAACCATGACGAGGATGTCGACCTATACTTCATCTCCAATCAGGAAGAAGGAGAGCCCCGCGAGCTCACGGCCTCGTTCCGCATATCCGGGCGCGTGCCCGAGCTATGGAATCCCGCCGACGGCTCCATAGACAGCCATCTCGACTGGAAAGCCGAGGATGGACGCACGGAAGTGAGGCTATGTCTCGACGGCGCCGAATCGGTCTTCATAGTCTTCCGCCAGCCCACCTCAGCCACTTCAGGCACAGCCCCCGCAAAAAAATCATCAAAAGTGGACTTGAATACCTCATCATGGACAGTGAGATTCAACACCACTGGCCGTGAGATAGTGTCAGACAAGCTCTTCGACTGGACCTCCCATCCCGACAACGACATCAGATACTACTCAGGCACAGCCACATACGCCACAACCTTCAAGGCTCCAAGACTGCCCGAGGGCGCAAGGATAACGCTAAATCTCGACGGCCTCCACGATATAGCCTCGGTACGTCTCAACGGCAAGGAATGTGGGACAGCATGGACCCGGCCCTACGCCGTAGACATCACAGACGCTATCGCCAGAGGCTCCAACGAGCTTGTCATAGACGTGACAAACACATGGGCCAACGCACTCCTCGGCGCAGACGAGGGCAAGGCTCCGTTTGAAGGCATATGGACCAACGCCGGGTATCGCAGGGCGGAGAAAACCCTGCTTCCCGCCGGCCTCACCTCTCCCCTCACCCTCACCGTAACAACCGAAAGCAAACAAAAGAAATGAAAAAACATATCTATCAGACGCTTTGTGCGCTCGCCTCTCTCTCTGTATCTCTCAATGCCGCGGCCGAGGTGAAGATGCCGGCCATCTTCGGCGACAACATGGTCTTGCAGCAGAACACGGACGCAAATATCTGGGGCTCGGCCACGCCCTCCTCTACCGTAATGGTTTCGCCCGGATGGACTTCGGAGAAATACACAGCCAAAGCCGACAAGGAGGGCAGGTGGCGGACAGCCATTCCCACCCCCTCGGCGGGAGGCCCATACACCGTCACCATCAGCGACGGCACCCCACTCACCCTCGACAATGTCATGCTCGGCGAGGTATGGCTCTGCTCAGGCCAGAGCAATATGGAGATGCCTATGAAAGGCTTCAAGAACCAGCCCGTAGAGGGGGCCAACATGGCCGCGCTCAGAAGCCGCAACCCGGACATACGCCTCTTCACCGTCAATCGCAATTCGTCTACAGTGCCTGTCGGCGATGTCACGGGCGCGTGGGCCGAGGCTGCGCCCGAGAGCGTCCGCGAGTTCAGCGCCACCGCCTACTTCTTCGGACGCCAGATAGAGGAGATTCTCGATGTCCCCGTCGGCCTTGTCACAGCGGCGTGGGGAGGTTCGGCCTGCGAGGCATGGATGAGCGATGAAATGCTCGAGGCATTCCCCGAAGCCGTGTCACGAATCCCCGCTCCCGGAACAAAGATTCCGTCCAAGAACCGCACTCCGAGCGTGCTCTTCAATGGTATGCTCAGTCCGCTTGTTGGCCTGTCAATGCGCGGTGTCATATGGTATCAGGGCGAGGACAACTGGAATCGTGCCCACTCCTACGCCGATATGTTCTCCACCATGATCAACGGTTGGCGAGGCCTGTGGGGACAGGGAGATTTTCCATTCTACTATTGCCAGATTGCCCCCTACGACTATGCCATCATCACAGAGCCGGGCAAGGAGATAATCAACTCGGCCTATCTCCGCGAGGCCCAGGCCAAGGTGGAGAAGATGGTGCCCAACACGGGCATGGCCGTGCTGATGGACGCAGGCTGGCATGAGGGAATACACCCGCCCAAAAAACGTGTCGCAGGCGAACGCCTCGCCCTGCTCGCTCTCGCCAAGACATACGGCATCAAGGGCTTCGGAGCCGAAAGCCCCAGATACAAATCTATGGAGGTCAGTGGCGACACGGTGATTGTCAGCTTCGACCGCGCCCCCGAGTGGATAGCAGGCAGACAGAGCTTTGAATCAAAACAGTTTCAGCTTGCGGGCCAAGACCGTGTGTTCCATCCTGCCAAGGCATGGATTTCGCGAAGCAAGGTGATGGTCAGGAGCGACGAGGTGCCACGGCCTGTGGCGGTAAGGTATGCCTTCGAGAACGCGTCGGAGGGCGACCTTTTCAGCCCCGACGGTCTCCCCGTCTCCTCGTTCCGCTCGGACGACTGGCCCGATGCACGACCCATCAAGGAGTGAGGCCATGCTGAGACAGACTATTGCAGGCCTGATTATTGCCTCATCGCTCTCGGCTCAGGCCCACCTGCCCGCCGACTATGTGTGGGAGAGCATGAGCCCCGACGCATCTGCCTCAATGCCCGTCGGCGGCGGAGACATCGGCCTCAACGTTTGGGCCGAGGATGGCGACCTGTTCTTCTACATAGCCAGAAGCGGGGCCTATGACGAGCATGGCACACTGCTTAAGCTCGGCAGGGTGAGGGTGCATATCCCGGGCGACAGCCTTAGCCCCTTCTCGCAGACCCTCAGGCTGCGTGATGGTTATTGCGAGCTCCGCCTCAACGGGAGCCGTGTCGAGCTGTGGGCCGATGTCCACAAGCCTGTCATCCATGTGGAGATAGAGAGCCCTCGCGCCGTCGCTCCCGTCGTCAGCTACCAGAGCTGGCGCCACGCCGACCGTCCTTTCCGCAAGGGCGAGGGGCGACAGAATTCCTGGAAATGGTCGTCGCCCAAGAATCTTGTCACGACACGAGACTCAATCAAGGCTGACAGTAATGGAGTAACCTTCATGCATATAAACCCTGCCGAGACGGTCTTTGACGTGACTGTGGCCCGCGAGGGCCTCGACACAGTCAAGTCTGAGCTATGGAACCCCCTCGGCGGTCTTGTCTCCGGAGGCAGGCTCAGTGGCACGAATCTCCGCTTAAAGGGTGTGAAAGACGGCATATATGACGGCACTGACTGCCGCTCATGGGACTATGCCGCAGTCAGGCCGGCCCGCAGAACAAGATTCACAATCACGCTCCGCAATGCTCAGGAGCCCATAGAGAAATGGACGGCATCGCTCGACAGCATAGAGGCCCTCGTCAACCTCAGGGAAGACCGCGCCAAGTCACGTTCGTGGTGGCGCCGCTTCTGGGAGCGCAGCTACATATACGCCGCCGGCGACACCGCCTCAGCCCGCATGACACGCAACTATGAGCTTTTCAGGTATATGCTCGGGTGCAACGCCATGGGCAAGGAGCCTACGAAGTTCAACGGCGGTCTCTTCACCTTCGACCCCCGGCGTGTAGACCCCTCCCAGACCTTCACTCCGGACTATCGCAACTGGGGCGGAGCCACAATGACAGCTCAGAACCAACGCCTGGTCTACTGGCCGATGCTCAAGAGCGGAGATGCCGACATGATGAAGCCACAGTTTGACTTCTATCTGAGAATGCTCGGC
>JAIDJD010000294.1 GCA_029052375.1 Duncaniella sp.
ATGTACGTCTCCATCCTGGGATCGAAGTGGGTCAGCGCCGCTGTTGTCACAAACGCAAGCCTCTTGCCTGAGCGAGCCGTCCAGTTGACAGACCCACCGATATTGCCCCAGTACATCCCCATCAGGTCAGACACAGCCATATTGTCGCGGCTGGCAAAGAACGTTCCGTCCACCATCTGGCCGGGCGAAGGAGACCAGCGCAGCTTGGCAGAAACGTCATAGAAATTCATCACCGTAGTGCGGTATTGCGGCACAAGCTTGAGGAAGACATCTGCATAAGAACGCCTCGCCGCCACCGCAAGCGACAGCTTATCCCTGACTATCGGCCCCTCGGCCTTGACCTTTGCGGCGAGGATGCCCACAGTGGCCGAGCCGTGAAACCGCTCCATATCGCCCGGCGCAAGAGTTATATCAAGCACAGACGACGACGCGCCGCCGAACATCGCCGGCAGCGCACCCTTGTAGAGCGTTGCGCCCCCGAGCGCATTGTCGTTGAAGGCAGAGAATATCCCCATCACATGAGAGGGATTGTAGAGCGAGATGCCGTCAAGCAAGACAAGATTCTGACTGGCATTGCCGCCCCTCACCTCAAAGCCTCCGCCGCCTTCGCCCTCGCCGCGGACTCCGGGCAGAAGGGCGATAGACTTGAGGATGTCGGCCTCGCCGCCGAACGAGGGCACCTGTACAAGATTGGACAGTTCGAGACGCTCGGCGCCGAGCCTCGCGCCGGCTATACGCTGGCGTGCCGAGTTGCCGGTGACGACCACCTCGTCGAGACGCTCGCCCGCCATGCTGTCCACCGGCTCTCCGGCCGTCGCAGACATGGCTATTGTAATAAGGGTTAAACCTAAAATACCTTTTTTCATTGCATCAATCGCCGGACGGTCTGTACCCCTGCAGAGATGCAGTAAGAGCGCGTGGCGAAAATTCTTTACTTGAATAATCAGAAACGAGCTGCAAAATTAGCAAAAAAATTACTTTATCCCACCCATTTTCTCACCATAGCCGAATTTATCACACCCAAAAAACCCCGCGAAGAACATTTCTGTACTTCGCGGGGATGCTGTATCATGTATTGTTGGAACCTTTGCTTACTCCTCCTTAGGAGCCTTGTCGATGAGATCGAGGAAATCATCGAGCTGGGGAGTGATGATTATCTCGGTGCGGCGGTTGCGCTGGCGGCCATATTCGCTGTCATTGTCAGCGATGGGATTATACTCGCCGCGGCCTGCAGCTGTGAGGCGGGCAGGGTTGACACCGAAATCGTTCTGGAGCACCTGCACGATAGAGGAAGCGCGGAGCGCCGAGAGGTCCCAGTTGTTGCGGATATTGGTGCGCGAGATGGGCACAGGGTCGGTGTTGCCCTCGACGAGCACATCATAGTCCTTATAGTCGGTGATTATCTTGGCTATCTTGCCGAGGGTCTGCATGGCGCGGTCGTTGACCTCGTACGAGCCGGACTTGAAGAGCATATTGTCTGCGAGAGAGATATAGACCACACCCTTGAGCACCTTGATGTTGACCTCGTCGCTCTCCGAAGATGTCAGCGAGCGGGTGAGGCGTGTGGTGAGGGCCAGGTTGAGCGAGTCGCTCTTGGACTTGGCCTGGACAAGCTGTTTGATATACTTGTTCGAAGCGTTGATCTGGTCTACGAGCTTCGAGATGTTCACGTTGCCCTGGGTGTTCTGCCTGATGGAGTTGTCGAGGGTCTGCTGGAGCCTTGCATAGTCGGCCTTGAGCTGTTCGTTGTGCTTGCGCGCCTCCTCGAGCCTCTCCTCGAGGCTCTGGCCCTTGGTGCGCTGTTCGGCCAGATTTACCTGCATCGTGGTGTAGTCCTGCTTGAGCGCCTGGTGTTGGGCCTGCAGCTCGGCATATTTCTTGTTGCTCACACAGCCGGTCATGGCCACGGCGGCAAGAAATACAATCATTGGTCTGAGTTTCATAATCTTGTCGTTTTCTTTCGTGTTGATTCTCTTTTCTATCTTAGATATCGTTTTTAGCCGATGGTTTAATCTTTCTCGATGCGGAATACCACAGGGCGCGTCCCGTCGGGACAGCATACTATGACGGCGCGGTCTTCCGGCCGGCCTCCCGGACAGGACGCCAGACGCTCGGCCGACGCCTCTATCACCTCGCGGGCCCGGGGACAGAAATCCGGAGGCAGCCCTCGCGAGAGGTCCCAGCAATCGCCGGGCCTGAACCGCCTGCACGGGCCCGTCTCGGGGTCGTCGAGATAGAGGCTCTGCAGATCAGGATAACACTCGCATCTCACCACCGTGACACGCCCGCAGAGCAGTCCCCTGCCGAGGACCGAAGCAGAACCCCTGAGCCCCCCGAGGCCGAAGGCACCCGCGGTCAGAGCCGCAATCTTGCAGAATTGTCTACGATTCATGATACAAAGTTAACACTTTTCCCTCTCTTCCGTGTCGGACAGAGAGATTTTTTTGGCCAATAACATGGCCACACTGTGATATTCGGCTCTTTTTTATTATCTTTGCACTCGAAAATCAATCATTCACCACTCACATATAGTATATGTCTAAGATAGGAAGCAAGCACACTCCGAGCGCACGCAAAGCCATGCTCCTCGGCAGTGGCGAGTTAGGTAAAGAGGTTGTCATCGAGCTCCAGCGCATGGGCGTTGAGGTCGTTGCGGCCGACCGTTATGCCGACGCGCCTGCCCAGCAGGTCGCCGACAAGGCTCTGGTCTTCAATATGCTCGACCCCGAGGCTCTGCGCGAGAACATCGTCCGCGAGAAGCCCGACCACGTCATCCCCGAGGTAGAGGCCATCGCCACCCCCGAGCTCGTCAAGCTTGAACAGGAAGGATACCACATCACCCCCACCGCCAATGCCGCCCTGCTGACCATGAACCGCGAGGGCATCCGCCGCCTCGCCGCCGAAGAGCTTGGCCTCACCACCTCGCCCTACCGTTTTGCATCCGGATACGACGAGTTCTGCGAGGCCGTAAAGGCTGTGGGCATACCCTGCGTGGTCAAGCCCGTGATGTCCTCCAGCGGCCACGGCCAGAGCGTCGTGAAGACCGAGGAAGATATCCCCAAGGCATGGCAGATAGCACAGGAGGGAGGCCGCGCAGGTGCCGGCAGAGTGATAGTCGAGGGATTCGTCAACTTCGACTACGAAATCACGCTGCTCACCGTCCGCTCTGTCTCAGGCACAGCCTTCTGCGAGCCTATCGGCCACATACAGGTCGACGGCGACTACCGCCAGTCCTGGCAGCCCCAGCCCATGAGCGAGGCCGCCATCGAAGCCGCTCGCGACATGGCCCGCAAGATCACCGACGCCCTCGGCGGCTACGGCATCTTCGGCGTCGAGCTCTTTGTCAAGGGCGACCAGGTGATATTCAGCGAGGTCTCGCCCCGCCCCCACGACACCGGCATGGTGACCATGATATCTCAGGACCTCAGCGAGTTTGCACTCCACGCCCGCGCCCTGCTCGGCCTCCCCGTCCCCTCCATACGCTTCTACGGGCCTTCGGCCTCGCGCGCAATAGTAGTCGAGGGAGACACACGCGAGATCGAGATGGACAACCTCGACAAGGTGCTCGAAGAGCCCGGAGTACAGATGCGCATCTTCGGCAAGCCCGAAATCAAGGGCCACCGACGCATGGGCGTCATCCTCGCCACAGCCGACACCGTAGAGGAGGCCCGCGACAAGGCCGAGCGCGCCTACGCCAAGCTCGCCGTAAAGGTCAAGTGACAGACAACCCGGACAGCTCCGGAATAATATATCGACAAAGCTATATCCAAAGTCCGGGACACGGAGGCGGCAAAGCCCCCGGCTCCCGGACTTCGGTTTTTAAATATACCGCCACCGCTTAACCTCAACCAGACCGCCATGCCAAAACGCCTGACGCTCCTCATCATGCTCTTCATCACTGCGGCCGCCACGGCCTTGCAGGCCCGGAGCGTGATAGGAAAGGACATCTCGGAACGCGACGTCTCGGAAGTGCTCCAGAGACTCGACAAAGAGATAAACCGCAGCGTGATATACATCCGCCTCCGCCATCAGCGCATCGACTCACTGCAGCGGCTCCTCGCCGCGTCCGAGAAGCCGGACACAGCCTCGCTCACTCTGCTGATGCGCATCGGAGACAACTACAACGCCTTCAACACAGACTCGGCCCTGCTCTGCTACGAGCGGGGCATCAGAGAGTCCCATCAGCTCGGCGCCGACTCTGCCGGATTTCTGTTTGCCTGCCGCAAGGCCAAGATGCTCCCCCTGCTCCTGTTCTTTGCCGAGAGCGACCGCCTGCTCGACTCTATCAGGGAATGCGAAGTGCCGCCCGGACTGATAGCCGAGAAATACGAGGCCGAGAGACAGTCTCAGTTCTACATGGCCAACTTCTTCACCTCCTTTCCCACAAGATACGACAGCATATCGGCCAAGGTAAGCGAAGCCCGCAGCAAACTGCTCCACTACCTGCCAGAAGGCACCCCGATGTACAAGCTGATGGTGGCGGAGCATCTCTTCCAGCGGCTGGAGTTCGACAAGGCCGCCGGCATCCTTGCCGAGCTTGTCGAGACCCTGCCCGACGACGACCCCATCTATGCCCGAGCCTGCCACCTTGCGGCCGAGATAGCCAAGAAGCACGGCGACATCGAGGCCCAGGTCTACTATCTCGCGCTCTCCTCCATCTCGGACATCAGGTGCGCCACCCTCGAGGTCACCTCGCTCCAGGAGCTCGGACGCCTGCTCTACGAGCTCGACGACATCGAACGCGCCCACGACTACCTCTCGAGCGCACTGCGCAACGCCGTCTCGTGCCAGGCCCTGCTGCGCATCATACAGACCTCTCAGTCCATACCCATCATCGAAGACGCCCACAGGATGCAGCTCATGTCACAGCGGACAGGCATCTACACCGTCATCGTGGTCCTGGCCGTATTCCTTATAGTGCTCTTCGCCGCCACCCGCTATGCCTACCAGCGCAACCGCAAGCTGCGCCATGCCACAGTGCGCCTCAAGGCCGCCAACGACACCAAAGACACATACCTCACCCAGTTTCTCAACCTCTGCTCGATATACATGGACAAGCTCCACAGGTTCAACAAAGTGGTCAACCGCAAGATATCGGCCGGGCAGACCGACGAGCTCTACCGCATGACCAAGTCGGGCCGCTTCCTTGAAGACGAGGCAAGAGAATTCTACTCGGTCATCGACGACGCATTCCTCCACCTCTACCCCAACTTTGTCGAGGAAGTCAACCGACTGCTGCTCCCCGACAAACAGATAGTGCTGAAAGAGGGCGAGAAGCTCAACACAGACCTCAGGATACTCGCACTCTCAATCCTCGGTGTCGACGACACAGCCAGGCTGGCGCAGATGCTCGGCTACTCGGTCTACACCATCTATACCTACCGCAACAAGTTCAAGGCCCGCGTACGCAACCGCGAGACGTTCGAGGACGACATCCGCGCAATACGCTCAAGGTATGCCGAAGAGACCGGAGAGGAAGCTCCCGAAAAGGGCTGAAAAACCCTCTTAAACCGGCCTGAAAACCCGGCAAACAGCTATATTTCGTCTATATTTTTACAATATCTCCGGAAAGCTATTTTGCTTATTTGCTGTATATTAT
>JAIDJD010000295.1 GCA_029052375.1 Duncaniella sp.
GCCTTGATCAGCCCGACGTTGCCCTCGTTGATGAGGTCGGGGAGGCTGAGGCCCTGATTCTGATACTGCTTAGCCACCGACACCACGAAGCGCAGGTTGGCCCTGACAAGCTTGTCGAGAGCCCGCTGGTCACCCTGATGGATGCGCTGGGCAAGCTCTACTTCTTCCTCTACAGATATAAGCTCTTCACGGCCAATCTCTTGGAGAAACTTGTCGAGCGACGCGCTTTCGCGGTTGGTGATTGATTTGGTTATCTTTAGCTGTCTCATGTTTAGTTAACGCGCATTTAACGCACAAAGTTAGTTAATTCCGGCGACTCTCACAAACTTTGAAGCTAAATTTTGCGAAACAAACCCAAAGAAAACAGAAAAGAAAACAGAAAGAAAACCGAAAAAACGGAAATGCGGACAGCCTCGGGACACACCAAATAACGGCATCATCCGGGACCGGCATCATGAATTCATGGCAGGAAACCTCTGATCTCAGAGGCAAAAGCACGGCGAAGAGGGCCGGCGTCAAACCGCTCCTCCCAACGGCGACGAGCCGCCTCTCGGAGCTGTCCGAGCCTCGGGAGAGCCTCGTCCATACGGCGGGCAAACTCTTCTGGTGAAGGGTCTGGAGACAGCGGCACTCCAACCTCGTCTGTAATGATTTCCGGCAATCCACCGACAGACGCCGCCACCATAGGCACACCGTAGCTCAGCGACTCGCAAGCCGCTATCGGCAAGCCTTCGCTAAGGCTGAGCAAGGCCGAGAAGTCTGCATGGCGCATCGCAAACAGCTCGTGTACCTCTGCGTTCGGCAGACTGCCGAGCAGCTCTACCTCCAGATTTTCAGGGGCAGACGCCACACATCTCCTGACACGCTCCATATCCGGGCCGTCGCCAACGTGAATCCACCTGACCCTCCTGGCAGAATCAAGCCCGGCCCAGTAGACAAGACACTCGGCAAGGAGCCAGACACGCTTTTCGGGAGAGACCCGCGCCACACTGACAAAAGTGACCGCACCGTCAGAGGCAGGCGGATTGAGCCGCTGATTGCCGACAGACCCCAGCAAGCGCTTCTGTATTTTAGACGCGAACTGCGGATAATCCCTGCGGATGTACTCCGCTCCGGCGTCAGACACAGGATAGCAGGCC
>JAIDJD010000296.1 GCA_029052375.1 Duncaniella sp.
GCCGAGCTCATTGACACCGGCCTCTACAAGCACTGCGGGACGCTCCATCTCTTCGATGATGGTGCCCTTGGTGGCAAATGCATAGAGCGAGTATTCGCCGGGGCGGACATTCTCGATGGTGAAGTTGCCCTCGGCGTCGGTCTTGGCCCAGAACTGATAGTTCTTGCCCTGGGATATCAGCTTGCCGCCGGGGCCTGCGAGCACCATCTGATAGCCCTCGGGGCTGAGGTCCTCGGGCAGGCAGAGCTTGCCCGAGACTGTGCCGCGGCTCTTGGGATAGAGCTCGTGATCGAACCACTGGAAGGGCCACTGGGCCTTGAGCTCCTCGGCCTTGGCCTTGGCGTCGGCCACGCGGTCGGCCACGGTGGCGCCGGTGTTGACGTAGATGAAGAAGGGGCCGAAGAGGTGCTTGTCGTTCTTGGTATAGACCTGAGCCGAACCTCCGAGGTGCTCGCCCTCGAGCATCTGTATGGTGATGGGGCTCTTGGAGGTGGCATGGACAGTGAGCTCCTGGCGCATGGGGCCGCCGTTGATCCACTCATACGACACCGGGATGTTCCATACACCCACATTGTCGTTGGCAAGGCCGTGGATCTGGTCGCGGTCGATGAACTGGGCCCACTGATACTTGGTGTAGATAGAGCCGTCGTTGAGGATGTAAGTGGCGTCCATCACCTGACGGCTCTCGGCCAGCGCCATCTCAGCGTTGGAGGGGATGAGCCCCTGCATGGTCTCGTCGACGTATCCGTTGAGGAATGTCTTGGCCAGACGGGTGCAGACACGCGCCTCCTTGACGGTAGATGCGGCGGTGCCATCGTCGGTCACACCCTCGGCCACGATATATGTATAGACGCCGCTCTCTCCCGCGCGGAGTATGTAGCCCTGGCTGAAACGGATGTCAGGGTTGGAGGTGTTCTGATAGAGCACCTCCAGATAGTCGTCTGTCTGCTTGACGACAGTCGCCTTGCCGGGCGACATCTGGCGGTTCTTATCGGCTGTGTAGTCAAAGTAAATACCGGTGGAGCCGAGGATATTTGTGCCGCCCTCGCCCTCGGCGGGATGATACATCTTGTTGACGCGGCCGCTCTTGTCGATGTTGAGCGTCAGGATGCCGTTGGACATCGTGGCCGAGTTGTCAGAATTGATTGTAGCCGTCATCTCGGCCATAGCCATGTTGGCTGTGGCCGCCGCGGCGAGCGCAATCAACAAAGTTCTTTTCATGTTTTTTCTCTTGGTATGGATTGGGGTTTGAATGGATTTTTATTGCCTGTCTGTGCCGAGCGGCTTGATGTCCGAGTGGCGTATCTTCCAGATGACGGCGTCGTAGGGAGGTATCATGGTGCGGAAAGGCTCGTGGTCCGAGAGCACCTTGAGGTCGGTGTCTGTAGAGAGCAGCTCGCGGGCATTGACCTGACCCTCGGGGATATTGAGCATCTCGAAGGCATGGCGAGGGATATTGATGGCCAGGTCGCACGACTCGGACGAGAAGTTGACCGCAATCATCAGCGTCACGCCGTCGTGGTTGCGCATGAAGACATACTGGCGGTGGGGGTTGAGCGTCTCGTTGTGATAGTTGACGTACATCAGGTCGTAGAAACGGCCCTTGGATATGGCCATCTCCGAATTGCACAGGCCGAGGATGGCGGCATACTTGGCCCTGAGCCACCTCTCGCGGGGGGTGAGCAGGGTGCCGCCCGGCTTGCCGCCGTTGTACCAGCGGCGCAGGGTGGGCACGCTCCAGTAGTCGAAGATGGTGGTGCGCCCGTCATAGCCGCTGAATCCCTCCGCGTCTGTGGCCTGCTCGCCCAGCTCCTGCCCGGCATATATCATCATTGGGCCGGTGGATATCATGGAGCTGACCACGAGCGAGGGTATCACCTTGGCCGGGTCTCCGGCATAGAAGCGCGAGCCGAAGCGCTGCTCGTCATGGTTTTCAAGGAAGTTGAGCATATGGGGCTGGATGCCCTCGACTGTCTGCCAGCAGCTGGTGATTGTGGCCGCCGAATGGTTGGCCGTCTGTATGGCGCGCAGAGAGTCGTAGAGGTTAACCTTGTCGTAGAGATAGTCAAATCCGGCCGTGAAGATGAAGTCGCGGTAGAGGCCAACGTCATATATCTCGGCTATGAACCTGATGTGGGGATAGCGGTCCTTGACATTGGATATGGCCCACTGCCAGAACTCGATGGGCACCATGTGGGCCATGTCGCACCTGAACGCGTCCACACCCTTCGAGGCCCAGAAGCGCAGGATGTTGAGCATCTTGTACCACGTGTCGGGGATAGGGCTGTAATGGCCCGAGCCGTTGAGAGGGTCGCGTCCATAGTTGAGCTTGACGGTCTCATACCAGTTGTTCTGGCCGGGGAAGGCCGAGAAACAGTCGTCGCCTGTGGCCTTGGCCGGAAACTCAATATAGGCCTTCTTGCCGGTGCCGAGGTCGATGCCGGGCGCGAAGAGCTGGCGGGTGATGTAGTAATAGTTGTTCTTGGGAGAGAAGAACATCTCCGTATTGTCTGAGGCTCCGAAATCCTCTACCCCGGCAGGCGCGCAGTCCGAGTGATAGCGGCGCGCCGTATGGTTGGGGACAAAGTCGAGTATCACGTCCATGCCGGCGTCGTGCGTGCGGGTCACGAGAGCCTCGAACTCCTTCATGCGGTCGGGGACACTCTCGGCCAGGTCGGGGTCCACGTCGTAATAGTCCTTGATGGCATACGGCGAGCCGGCCTGCCCCTTGACCACATAGGGGTTGTCTGCGGGGACTATCCCCTGGTCTGTATAGTCTGTCTTTGTGGCGTGCTCTATGACGCCGGTATACCATACGTGGGTCACTCCGAGCTCCTTGATGGCCTGGAGCACACGGTCTGTTATGTGGTTCATCTTGCCCACACCGTTCTGCTCTATGGTGCCGTTGGGCACACAGTCTGCAACAGTGTTGGTGAAGAGGCGGGGAAGCAGCTGATAAATGATGATTTTTCTATCCATCATGCGGTGGCGGTATTATTGATTCTGGTTATTGTTCCGGGCCGGACCTTGTGTGTCCGGACAGCAAGCCGGGGAGGTTCAGTCCTCTCCGGCCGAGATTATGGGCTTGTTGGGCCGCGTGAACCCCGCGCTGAGCAGGGCGTCCATCGTAGCATCGTAGCCGAGCTGGCAGATGCGATTGATTTCCTTGAGATTGAAGACATTGTACGAGGCTATGCCGTCGAGCGATATGGCCAGGTCGCACATCTCCATCTGCGGCACAGAGTTGTGCTTGACCAGCATATCGTATGTGCGCTGCGCTATCTCGAGTATCGACTCGGGCTTGCCGCGGCGCGGCAACGGCGAGCAGTTGACACCGATGAGATACTTGCATTTGTCTCTCAGCGCCCACGCCGGAAGGTTGGCCGTCACGCCCCCGTCCACATACGTTGTGCCGCCGAAGCGCACCGGCTTGAACACAATGGGGATGCTGCACGAGGCAGACACACACGTGGCGATGTCGCCCTCCGAGAAGGCCACAGGCCGACAGTTGTCGAGGTCCGTGGCACATATCAGCGAGGGCAGCGGGAGGTCTTTGATATCCTTGAACCTTATGGTGCGCCTCAGCATCTTCTTGAAGCCGTCCATCGAGAAAAAGCCGTCGCGGGGCACAGACAGCTCGGCAAGGTCGCCGAACTTGACATCAGCGAACACATTGAGTATGTCGTCAGGACGCATCCCCGAGGCATACATCGCAGTGACCACAGACCCCGCGCTGACGCCTGCCATTGCGTCGGGCCTGATACCCATCTCCTCGAATGCCTTAAGGGCGCCGCAATGGGCAAAACCCCTGGCGCCGCCTCCGCTGAGCACGATGCCCAGCTTGTATGGCTTGCTTGAAAATCCTAACATCTTTTTGATATCGCTTGTAGAGCGGCCTCTTTGAGCCGTGCAAAAATACACATTATTTGCGACTTTTCAGCCGTTTTTTTGTAATTTTGCATTGACTACCTCTCCATTTTAACACCTTGACCGAACATGAAGTTTGCCGACATACCACACCACCCACATCTCAAGGCCAGGCTCCAGGCCATGGCCGCAGACGGAAGGGTCCCCCACGCTCTCCTCATCCACGGCCCGGCAGGGTCGGGCAAGTTCATGCTCGCCAGAGCCTTCGCCCAGCTGCTCCACTGCCGCAGGCCCACGGCCGACGGCGAGCCTTGCGGCGAGTGTGACGCCTGCCGCCAGCACAGCGCGTTCAACCACGTCGACACCCTCTATGTCTTCCCCGTGGTCAAGGACGACAAGCACAAGGCGCCCGTGTCGGCCGACTTCATGGACGCCTTCAAAGAGTTTGTCTCGCGCAATCCCTGGATGGACTTCGACCGCTGGTCGGCCTCATTCGACAAGAAGAACGCCCAGCCGGCCATATACATCAGCGAGTCTGACGCCCTGCGCTCGTCGCTCGCCCTGACCACAGCCCGCTCCAGATACAAGACCGTCCTGATATGGCTGCCGGAGAAGATGAACGAGCAGACGGCAAACAAACTGCTGAAACTGATCGAGGAGCCCTTTGCCGACACCGTCTTCATCCTGGTCTCCAACGACGCCTCGGCCATCCTGCCCACGATACGCTCAAGATGCCAGCCCCTCGAGGCCACGCGCCTCCCGGACCCCGTCATGGCCGGATGGCTCGCAGAGCGCCTGGCCATGGACCCGACGGACGCCCTGGCCGCCGCGCATACAGCCGAGGGAGACATGAACAGAGCCTTGCGCCAGTCAGACGCAACATCGGTCTCGCGTATGTTCTGGGACCTCTTCGTAGGCCTCATGCGCAAGGCTTACACGCGCGACGTCGCCGCCCTCAGAGACTGGGCCAACGACCTCGCCGCTCTCGGACGCGAGGCCGAAATCAAGTTCTACGCATACTCTACAAGGCTAATTCGCGAAAATTTCATATACAACTTCCACAGACCCGAAATCAGCTATCTCACACGCGACGAGGCTCAGTTCAGCCGCAACTTCGCACGGTTTATCCACGAAGGCAACGCCGAGCGCATAGTCAGCCTCATGGACAGCGCCGCCGCAGACATTGCTGGCAACGCCAACGGCAAGATAGTCAACTTCGACTTTGCCGTAAAGATGATAATGCTCATCAAGAACTGACCGCTACAGACCTGCAACCCCGATGGAGCCATTTCTCAGACAGGTAGCCCGCGCATACGTCGGCCACGAGGCCGACGAGATGGTAGACTACGCCTTCATTTTCCCCAACAAGCGCAGCGGCGTCTTCTTCAGGCGATACCTCATAGAGCTGGCCGCCGGGCGCCCGATGTTCCTCCCCGCCATCTCTACGATAGCCGAGGTGGTCGGAGAGTTTTCGGAGAGCGTCGAGGCCTCGAGGCTCGACCAGCTCTTCACTCTGTACAACGAATACTGCAAGCTATCGCCCGACAGCGACGACTTCGACCGGTTTCTATACTGGGGCGAGATGATTCTCTCGGACTTCAACGACGTAGACCGCGACCTTGCAGACCACACCAAGCTGTTTGTCAACCTCAAGCGATACCGCGAGGTCTCGGCCAACTATCTGACACAGGAGCAGGAAGAAATCCTCAAAAGATACTGGGGAGCCGAGTTTGACCACATATCGCCCGACCGCTTCTGGGAACACCTCCACGAAGAGATGCCTACAGAGCTCGAAGGCCGTTTCCTCAGGCTCTGGGAGGTGCTCTCGCCCCTGTACGACAACTTCACAGCCTCGCTCCGCGCCGACGGACTCGCCACCCTGGGCATGATGGTGAGAGAGGCCGTCGAGAAACTGCGCACAGCCAAGAACTCAGACCTGCGATACAAACGCTATATCTTCGTCGGATTCAACGTCCTCAGCCTCAGCGAACTCAAGATATTCGCCAACCTGCGTGACCGCGGCGTGGCCGACTTCTACTGGGACCTTGCCTCGCCCTCGTTCCACATCGGAGGCAACAGGGCCGTGCGCTTCCTCTCGCGCAACGTCAAGCTCTTCCCCTCGAGATACGCATCCGAAGTGGGCGGCGACATCGAAGACGGATATATGCCGGAGATAGACATCGTAGGCATACCCTCGTCTGTAGGCCAGGCCAAAGCCGCAGGAGCCCTGCTGGAGAAGTGGGTCGCGGACGGCACGATACCGGACCCCGCCAACGCCATGGCCACGGCAGTGGTGCTGCCGGACGAAGGGCTCCTGCTGCCGATGGTCCACTCGGTGCCCGGACTGATATCCAGCCTCAACGTCACCATGAGCCTCCCGCTCAGGCTGACGTCGCTCGCCTCGCTCGTATCCCTGCTCACAGCCATGCAGCTGAGGTCGAGAAAGAGCAGAGACAACACCCTGTTCTTCCACGAGGAGGCCAAGCGCATCCTCACACACCCCCTGGTCCAGCGCCTCGACGGCCCGGACGCATCGGCCCTGCTCGCACGCATATCGGAACGCAGGCTCTACATGATAGACTCATCCGAGGCCACGGCCTCGGGCCGACTGCTCGGTCTGCTCTTCGCGCCCATAGCCGACCCCTCGTCGCCGGCCGACGTCTACACCTACTTCAACTCGGCCCTGACGGGCATCCACGATATGTTGCAGGAAGACACCGTGCCTGACGGGCCCGAGGACGGAGACGCCGCCGCGGAGACCACCCCCGCCCAGCTCGAGAGTATGTTCATAGTCAAGGCCCTCGACTCCCTCGACGAGCTGATGAAGGCCATAAGCCGCCACGGCATACGCATGAAGGAGGCCTCATTTGTCCGCCTCTTCGAGCGAGCCATCTCAGGCGCGGGGGCCTCCCTGACAGGCGAGCCGCTCAAGGGCCTGCAGATGATGGGCGTCCTGGAGACCCGCGCCCTCGACTTCGACAACATCATAATGCTCTCCATGAACGAACGTGTCTTCCCGCGCAAACACTACACACGCTCCTTCATCCCCGAGACGCTCCGCCGAGCCTACGGCATGGCCACCACAGACTATCAGGAGAGCATCTACGCCTACTACTTCTACCGCCTCATCTCGCGCGCCCGCAAGGTGACGCTCTACTACGACGCCCGCTCGTCTGGCCTGCAGTCCGGCGAGCGCTCGCGCTACATAGCCCAGCTGCTCTACCTCTCGCCCGACATCGCAGAGCGTATCTCCTCGAAAAAGATCACCCACACGCTCGACTCATACCCGGCCACGCCCCTCAAGGCCGAGCCGATAGCCATAAAGAAAGACCCCCGCATAGGGAGGCTCCTCGACGAGTTCAGAGCCGACCGCGGAGGAGAACGCACACTGTCGGCCTCCTCCATCAACGACTACATCAACTGTCCCCTCTCGTTCTATCTCAAGCGCCTATGCCGCCTCGACCTCGACAACGAGGTGACAGACTACATGGACTCGGCCACATACGGCGACATACTCCACAAGGTGGCCGAGCGCATCTACAAGCACCTGCGCGGCAATGCCTCGGAGGTGAGGGTCACCGCAGAACTGCTAGACGCCGTCATATCCCACAAGACACTCGCAGACTCTATAATCACACAGACGGTCAACGAGATATTCAACAAGATAGAAGACCCCGGCGCCATGCTCTCCACACCCCTGCGCGGCGAAGCCAAGGCCCTCGGGATGGTGATGAAGACCTTCATAGACCTGATGCTCGCCGAAGACAAGAAGCTGGCGCCGTTCGACTTCATCGACGCCGAGCACGAGATAAGGGGCGTCTACAAGGTGGACGACACACTCTCGATAAATCTCTACCAGATCATAGACCGCATAGACCGCGTCAACGGCACACTCAGGATAGTCGACTACAAGACCGGCCACGACAAGACAGACTTCAAGGAGATGGGAGACCTCTTCGACAACTCCGTCAAAGACCGCCGCAAGGCCATACTCCAGACTCTCTTCTACTGCAACGCATACGTCAGCAAGTACCCCGCCATGAAAGACGCGGCCATACAGCCGGTCATCTACAAGATAGCCACCGTGGCCAAGGACGGCATCAACCCCATCAGCTTCGGCGGCGAGGCCCTGAGCGACTACCGCAAGGTCAACGACAGCTTCACAGCCAGCCTCCACGCCGCGCTCAAGGAGCTATTCGACCTCGACACCCCCTTTGTCCAGGCCCCCTCGGCCGACAACTGCAAATTCTGCACCTTCAAAGACATTTGCCGCAGATGAAGCCCTCACAGATGCTCTACGTCCACATCCCGTTCTGCCACGCCAAGTGTGCCTACTGCGACTTCTACTCCACGCCCCAGCCGCGGCTGATGGAGCGGTTTGCAGAGGCTCTCGCGGCCGAGGCCGACGAACGCTGTCCGGAGGGATTCAGCCCGGACACTATATATATAGGCGGAGGCACACCTTCGATGCTCCCCCCTAAGCTCCTCGGCCAGACCATGAGGAGGCTCCCCGCCCCGGCCGACACCATGTCCGAGTTTACCGTCGAGGCCAACCCCGAAGACGTCACCCCGGAATGGACCGGACTGCTGCTCGCCGAGACCCGCGCAAACCGCGTCAGCATGGGCATCCAGAGCCTCGACGACGGCGAGCTCGAGGCCATAGGCCGGCGCCATTCGGCCGGACAGGCCCGCAAGGCCGTCTCGACACTGCGCGAGGGAGGCGTAGACAATCTCTCGCTCGACCTCATATACGGCCTTCCGGGCCAGTCGCTCGACTCATGGAAGAGGTCGCTCGACGGAGTTCTCGAGATGCGCCCCGACCACCTCTCGGCCTACCTGCTCAGCTACGAACCCGCCACACGCCTCGGCCGCCTGCTCGAGCGCGGACTGGTCGAGGAGGCCTCGGAGGCCCTTGTCGGCGAGATGTACGGATACCTCTGCCAGGCCGCGCGCTCGGCCGGATACGAACACTACGAAATCTCAAACTTCGCACTCCCCGGACGCCGCGCCAGACACAACTCCGGCTACTGGGACGGCACCCCATACATCGGCCTCGGCCCCGGCGCCCACTCGTGGTGGGGAGGGAGGCGCGGCGCGGTGGCGCCCGACCTTGCCCGCTATCTCAGGCTCGGCGGACGCGGTGTATGGCAGGCCGAGGAGGAGACAGACGCCGAACGCTACAACGACATCATCATCACATCGCTGCGCACCTCGGCGGGACTGAAGCCCGGGCGCATCGAGAGAGAAGTCGGCCCCGGATTCAGAGACCGCCTGGCCGAAGCCGCGGCCCCGCTCATAGACCGCGGCCTGCTCGCCCTCGGCCCCGACGGCGCCATGGCCATACCCGAACGTCACTGGCTTGTCTCCGACTCAATATTCATAGACCTCATAATAGCCTGACACAACCACAACAAAACTCATACCATAGAAAATGAAACTCTCACGCATCATCCTCCCGGCCATCATAGCCGCCGCATCGCTCGCCGCCCCCGCGGCATCAGCCGCCGAACCCATCCTCATAGGCAGGCGCGGCTGTGCCGGAGGAGTCGAAAACTCAGCCGAAGCCTACCGCGAAGCCCTGCGCCGCGGATTCAAGATGATAGAGGGCCACGTCCGCATCACAGCCGACTCGGCCTTCGTCACCTCGCACGACGGCAAGACCGCCCGCCTCGGCGGACAGCTCGTCGTGGAGAAGAACACCCTCGGCGAGCTCAAGGCCGAACGCTACACACAGACCCGCGAAGACTCAGTCACATACAGCGGCGGCATCACCACAGTGGCCGAATTCCTCTCCATCTGCAAGGAGGGAGGCGCCACCCCGGTGCTCCACCTCAAGAAATTTCCCAAGACCTGCGACATACGCGCCCTCGACCTGCTCTGCGGCGTCATAGACAGCGCCACAGACCCCAAGAGCGTCCTGGTGCTCACCTCCATCCCCGAATATGTCGAACACCTCCAGGCCGTCCGCCCCGACATCAGAGTGATGTTCCAGGCCGAAGGCAAATGGGCCGAGAGACTCGAGTGGTGCAAGGAACGCGGCCTCGACATAGACATGGAAGACAAATACGCCACGCCCGAGTGTGTCAAGGCCATACACGACGCAGGCCTCAAGATAGCCGTCTGGACCATCAACGACCGCGCCGGATATGAAGGACGCGGCCTCGACTACGTAATCACCGACCTGCTCACACCCGACAGATAAGGCAAGAGAGCTCTGAGAGCGCCGAAGGCCAGGATAGCGCCGGACTCCAGGAGTTCTCTGTTAATAATCCTTAAAGAACCTTTGAAATCTCTCAGAAAATCACTACCTTTGCAGTCCGATTATGTCCAATTAATAAACCTCAGGCATGGAGTGTGTCCGGACTTTTGGCCGAGTCCTCCCGCACAACCGCCGGCAAACCATCTATTAATTAAACATTTAACGTGGATACTTTAAGCTACAAAACCCTCACCCCCAACGCAAAGAGCGTTGACCACAAGTGGGTTGTAATCGATGCCACCGACCAGGTTCTCGGTCGTCTGTGCGCCGTAATCGCCCTCATCCTCCGTGGCAAGAACAAGCCCTCATACTCCCCCAACATGGAGTGCGGCGACAATGTAATCGTAATCAACGCCGACAAGGTCCGTCTCACAGGCAACAAGTGGACCGGCCGCGAGTACCTCTCCTACACCGGCTATCCCGGCGGCCAGCGCACCTCCACCCCCGAGATACTCATGAAGAAGTCCTTCAACAAGCATCTCAAGGCTGGCTACAACCCCCTCTTCACCAAGGTTGTAAAGGGTATGCTCCCCAAGAACCGCCTCGGTCGCGCCCTCATGGGTAACCTCTACGTCTACAACGGCGCCAACCATCCCCACGAAGGCCAGAACCCCGAAGTCATCGACATAAACAAAGTAAAATAAGCCTGAAGAATGGAAACAGTTAATGCAGTAGGCCGCCGCAAGGCCGCCGTAGCCCGCGTCATCGTCAAGGAAGGCAACGGCACAATCACCATCAACAAGCGTCCCCTCGACGTTTACTTCCCCTCTTCGATTCTCCAGTATATCGTAAAGCAGCCCCTCCTCACCCTCGAGGCAGCCGAGAAGTATGACATCCTCGTCAACCTCGACGGCGGCGGCTACAAGGGCCAGGCCGAGGCTCTCCGTCTCGCCATCGCCCGCGCTCTCGTGAAGATCAACCCCGAAGACAAGCCCGCCCTCCGCGCCGAAGGCTTCATGACCCGCGACCCCCGTGTCGTTGAACGCAAGAAGCCCGGTCGTCCCAAGGCTCGCAAGCGCTTCCAGTTCTCCAAGCGTTAATATACTCTCGGGCCGCCTGAGCGCGGCCTGACACCCAGCCCCCCCCCTCTCCCCAAC
>JAIDJD010000297.1 GCA_029052375.1 Duncaniella sp.
GTATAGAGGTCATGGAGGCGGGGTCGAAACCACACATGACCGTGCGGCAGCGGCACTTGGGCCTGTCTTCGCGTCCCACGGGACATACGGTCTGCTCGATGGTAAAGCTCTTCTCGCCGATGTTGAGAGTGCGGGTCACCACCTCTATTTCCTCGCCGAAGAGCGTCGGGGCAAAGAAGTCGCAGTTGACATTGACCACCACCACGCCTGCCTTGCCGAGGTCGACGTCATGGCCCAGGGCATCTATGAAATAGCGTGCTTTGGCAAGGTCCATCAGTGTGAAGTAGACAGAGTTGTTGACGTGGCCCAGAGGGTCGAGGTCGCTGAAACGGAGCTGTACGGGTGTTTTGTATGACACGTTGTATGATTGTTAGATGATTTCAGTGTATGAAGAGTTCTCTGACCACCTCCTCGCCGAGGGCCTTGTTGATGGCCCTGACCAGCTCCTGGCGGTGGAGCGAGAGCTCGCTCTTGAGCGGCGCGGAGGACAGGTAGACGTGCATGACGCCGCGGTCTACGTAGCGCCGTGTGGTATAGCGGTTGATGCCCGGCCCCACGACATCTATCCACACGGCCGCGGCCCGTCGGTCGTTGAGGCCCTCGGTGAGCCCGGCGCGGCTTATGGCCTCGTCTATTATTGAGGCTATGTGCTTGGGATAGGTGCGTTTCATATGGGTGAGAAGTTTCCGGCCTCGACGTGCCACATACGGACATCTCCGCCGGTGCGGGCCATTATCTCGTCGAGGTGCTTGCGGTTTGTGTCGGTGATGAATATCTGCCCGAAGCCGTCCGAGGAGCTGACAAGCTCCATGATGCGGCCTACACGGCCGGCGTCGAGCTTGTCGAAGATGTCGTCGAGCAGGAGCAGGGGGCGCATCCCTGTGGCCTCGCGCAGAAAGTCGTACTGGGCGAAGCGGAGCGCCGTCGTGAAGCTCTTGCACTGTCCCTGCGAGGCCGTGCGGCGCATGGGCATACCGTCGAGCCACATCACAATGTCGTCCCTGTGGGGGCCCACGGAGGTGTGGTGCAGTATCTCATCGCGCCTGCGGGCCGAGTCGAAGAGCGAGAGCATCGTGGCCCCCGGCTCGTTGAGGTGGCTGTCGTATGTCAGCGAGACCTCCTCGCCTGTCCCGGCTATCGAGGCATAGTGGCGCCTGAAGAGGACCGTGAGCTCGTCCACACGGCGCTTGCGTGCATCGTGTATATACTCGGCCGAGAGCTCCATCATGGTCTCCACGGCGCCGTACAGCTGATGGTCCACACATCCCTCGCGCAGGAGGCGGTTGCGCTGCTCGAGGCCCTTGTTGTAGCGGATGAGCGAGTCGAGATAGAGGGGGTCGCTCTGAGAGATGACCATGTCGAGCCACTTGCGCCGCTCCTCGCCGCTGTCGCGTATGAGGTCTATGTCCTGGGGGGCTACCATCACCAGGGGGAAGGCTCCGATATGTGACGAGAGGCGCGGATACTCCTTGCCGCCGCGGCGCAGGCTCTTGCGGCGTCCCGCGGCTATGCCCATCAGTAGCTCTTCGGGCATCTCCTTGCGCTCGTAGGTGCCTTTGAGTATGGCAAATTCCTCTCCGCGGGTTATGGCCATCCTGTCCGGCACTCCCGTGAAGCTCTTGCAGAAGCTGAGGAAGTAGACGGCATCCAGCAGGTTGCTCTTGCCCATGCCGTTGTCGCCAAGGAAACAGTTGACCTTGCCCGACAGCTCGAGCCGGGCAGAAGGGATGTTCTTGAAGTTGGTGAGTGATAGTTCTTGCAGGCGCATAGATACCGCAAAGATACGTCAAAATTCTGAATTATGGAAGAGCGCGGCCCGAGTTATGCGGGGTGTCCCGGGCGCGGCCAACCGAAAGAGAGCGGCCGCCTCTGTGCGAGGGGGCCGCTCTGCTGGGGGGGGAATGCTGTCTGTCGGTGAAATTACTTCACGCGCTCCATGTAGGAGCCGTCGCGGGTGTCCACCTTGATTCTGTCGCCGATGTTGCAGAAGAGGGGCACACGCACCTCGGCGCCGGTCTCTACGGTGGCGGGCTTGAGGGTGTTGGTGGCGGTGTCGCCCTTGATGCCGGGCTCGGTGTAGGTGATCTCGAGCTCGACTGTGGTGGGCATCTCGCAGGTGAGGATGGTCTCGGAAGCCGCCTCTACGTTTGCCTCGCAGATGTCGCCCTCCTTGAGGAACTGCACACCCTCGATGCTCTCGCCGGGGAGGATGATCTCTTCCCAGGTCTCGGTGTGGAGGAAGTGGTAGCCCATGTCGTCCTTGTAGGAATACTGGTAAGGACGGCGCTCGATGCGCACCTCGTTGACCTTTACGCCTGAGTTCCAGGTCTTGTCGAGGACACGGCCCGTGCGGACATTCTTGAGTTTGGTACGTACGAAGGCAGGGCCCTTGCCAGGCTTCACGTGGAGAAACTCAACGATGAAGTAGAACTGGCCATCGATGTCGAGGCACATGCCATTCTTGAAATCTGCAGTTGTTGCCATGTATATGTATTGATTTGGATTGAATTTAGAATTTAGAATTGAAAATTGAGAATTCAAAAACCAGCAGGCCGAAGGCCTCGCTAAACTTTAAACCCAAGAGCGAAGCTCCTAAACTTTAAACCTAAAATCTCTAAACTCTCAGCTTTTCAAGCCTTGAAACTTACCTGCATCCGCCGCAGCATCCGCCTTCAGAGCTGTCGCCGCAGTCGCCGCAACCGCCTCCACAGCCACCGCAGCCGCCTCCGCAGGCCGATGCAAAGTAGGGCTGTATCTCTTCGGGAGTGGCGTCGCGGACGGTGAGCACCTCGCCTGTGAAGTGGAGGTCATGGCCCACGAGGGGATGGTTGAAGTCCATGGTGATGTTCTCGGCGGTCATCTCCTTGACCTCGCCGGTAATCTGGAATCCGTCGGCTGTGACCATGGGGAGCATTGCGCCCACATAGATGCGCTCGGTGTCTATCTGTCCCTCCTCGTCGGTGAAGATGTCTATGGGGAGGGTGACGATGTCGTCCTGGCTGTAGAGAAAGCCCTTGGCGGCGGGGACGGCGATGTCAAACTTGTCGCCTGCGGCCTTGCCCTCGAGGTGTGCGGCCAGCCCCTCGACAAGGCCGGGGGTGATGCCGTAGATGAAAGATTCGGGCTTGGAGGGCTCTACGGTGTGTACCAGCTCTTTCTTACCGTCGGGGCCGACGGTGAAGAGGCTGTATGCGAGCTCTACGTATTGTCCGGGCTGGATGGTTGCCATATTGCAGTACGGGTTTTTTCTTGGGGATGGGGGGGAGTGGTGTTACTTGCCCTCGTTCTCGATGCCTGCGAGCAGAGGGTCTATCATGATGCGTCCGCAGTATTCGCAGACGATGATTTTCTTGTGCATCCTTATCTCGGCCTGGCGCTGGGGGGGTATGCGGTTGAAACATCCGCCGCAGGCGTCGCGCTGGATATAGACGATGCCGAGGCCGTTGCGGGCGTTCTTGCGGATGCGCTTGAAGGCCTTGAGCAGACGGGCGTCGTCTATCTTCTCCTCGATGTCCTTGGCCTGGACGCGGAGGTCTTCCTCGTCCTTGCGGGTCTCGGAGACGATCTCCTCGAGCTGGCGGCGCTTCTCCTCGAGCATATGGCGCTGGTCAGAGAGGGTCATTGTGGTGGCGTCTATTTCGGCGGTCTTGGCCTCGATGTCGCGGGCATACTGGCTGATGCGCTTCTCGGAGAGCTTTATCTCGAGGTTCTGGAACTCTATCTCCTTGGAGAGCATATCATACTCGCGGTTGTTGCGGACATTGTCTATCTGCTGCTGGTATGTGGCTATCTTGGCCTGTGCGTCGAGGATAGCGTTGTTCTCCTTGGTGGTGTTGACTCTCAGCTGTTCGATGGCCTCCTTGTGGTTCTGGATGCGCTTCTGAAGTCCCTCGATGGTGTCCTCGAGGTCTCTGACTTCCTCCGGAAGCTCGCCGCGGACTGTGCGGATTTCGTCAATTTTGGAGAGGATGGTCTGCAGCTCGTAGAGAGAACGCAGACGGTTTTCCACAGAGTTGGTCTGGTCGTTTTTGTTTTGCTCTTTGGCCATATTAGTAGTTTCGATGTAGTCCTGATGTAAAAACGTTCAATCTTGGACATGTGTCAGGAGCGGAGAGCGCTCGCTATGGCACATATGGAGTGCAAAGTTAGGAAATTTTTCGGAGATTATGGCCGAAAAAATTGATTTAGTGCATATTTCGCTCTCATAATGTCCGGTGTCGGCCAGAATTATGCGTGTACCCCAGTCGAGAAGGTCGTGATAGCGTATGTCCGAAGTTATGTAGGCGTCTGCGCCGGCGCGCAGGGCCAGGGGGATGAACTCGCCGCCCGAGCCGCTGCAGAGGGCCACGCGCCTTATCTGGGACTCGCCTCCGCAAGGGCCGGGCGTGAAGCCGACGGGGCCGCCGTAGACAAGGCGCACCAGCGACATGAACCCCTCGAGCGTACAGGGCTCGGGCAGACTGCCTACGAGGCCGAGGCCGGAGGCGGCCCCGGGAGACGAGGGAGACAATACCGAGACATCCCTGAGGCCGAGGCGCGAGGCGAGCCAGGCCGAGGGCCCCGAGGGGGCGTTGTCGAGAGCGGTGTGGGACGAGTAGACGGCCACCCCGGCGCGTATGGCGTCTATGATGGCCAGCGTCTGCGGCGAGGCATCGGGGGCAGAGACTATCTGCTTGGGGCCCTTGAAGATAAGGGGATGGTGTGATATGACGAGGTTGCATCCGCGGCCGACGGCCTCGGCCACGGCGGCGGGGGTGACGTCGAGGCAGAGCAGGACGCCGGTACACGCGGCGTCGGTGCCGAGCGGGGCTATCTGCCAGCCCGAGTTGTCCCACGGCTCCTGGAGCGCGAGGGGGGCGGCGGCCTCTATGGCTTCTGTGATTTCGTATAGCTTGGGCATTGGTCTGAGTGTGGGGTGTATGGCGCGGCCCCGGAGACCGGAGCGATATCTCTCCGGCCCCGGGGCCGCACTGTTATGCTGTATCCTTGTGTATCAGTCTTCCCTGAGGTCTACCTTGATCTGGAGCTCCTCGAGCTGGGTGTCGTCGATGACGGCGGGAGCGTCTATCATCATGTCGCGGCCCGAGTTGTTCTTGGGGAAGGCGATGGTGTCGCGTATGGAGTCGAGCCCGGCGAGTATCGAGACAAAGCGGTCGAAGCCGAAGGCGAGGCCGCCGTGGGGGGGCGCGCCGTACTTGAAGGCGTTCATCAGGAAGCCGAACTTGTACTGGGCATCCTCCTCGCTGAGGCCGAGCAGGCGGAACATCTTGTCCTGCAGCTTGGAGTCGTGGATACGGATAGATCCGCCTCCGAGCTCGTTGCCGTTGACCACCATGTCGTAGGCTGTGGCGCGGACGGCACCGGTGTCGGAGTCGAGCATACCGATATCCTCGGGGTTGGGAGCGGTGAAGGGATGGTGCATGGCATAGTAGCGCTGTGTCTCCTCGTCCCACTCGAAGAGGGGGAAGTCCACCACCCAGAGACACGAGAAGTCGTCGGGGTTGCGCAGGCCGAGGCGCGAGCCCATCTCGAGGCGCAGCTCGTTGAGCTGCTTGCGGGTCTTCATGGTCTGTCCGGCGAGGATCAGCATCAGGTCGCCGGGCTTGGCCTCGCCGCGCTCGAGCCATGTACGGAGAGTGTCGTCAGAGTAGAACTTTCCTACCGAAGACTTTACCGAGCCGTCAGCCTCGTACTTGACCCACATCATGCCCTTGGCGCCTACCTGGGGACGCTTGACAAAGTCTGTGAGCTTGTCGAGGTCCTTGCGGGTATAGCCGGCACAGCCGGGAGCCACGATGGCGCCGACATAGGGAGCCTCGTCCATCACGGAGAATCCGGCACCCTCGGTGAGGTCCTTGAGCTCTACGAAGCGCATCCCGAAGCGGGTGTCGGGCTTGTCCGAGCCATAATACTTCATGGCGTCGGCCCACGTCATGCGGGGGAAGGGCTCTGTGAAATCTATATCCTTGACATACTTGAAGATATGCTTCACCAAGCCCTCGAACATCTGGAGTACGTCTTCCTGGTCGACAAAAGACATCTCGCAGTCTATCTGAGTGAACTCGGGCTGGCGGTCGGCACGGAGGTCCTCGTCGCGGAAACACTTGACTATCTGGAAGTAGCGGTCAAAACCACTGACCATAAGCAGCTGCTTGAAGGTCTGGGGCGACTGGGGCAGGGCATAGAACTGTCCGGGGTTCATGCGCGAGGGCACGACAAAGTCGCGCGCACCCTCGGGAGTAGACTTGATGAGCACCGGAGTCTCCACCTCGAGAAAGCCCTTGGCGTCGAGATAGCGGCGTATCTCGAAGGCCATGCGGTGGCGCAGCTCGAGATTCTTGCGCACAGCGGGACGGCGCAGGTCGAGGTAGCGGTACTTCATGCGGAGGTCGTCGCCGCCGTCGGTCTTGTCCTCGATGGTGAAGGGGGGCACCTCGGAGCTGTTGAGGATGTTGAGCTCCCGGGCTATGATCTCAATGTCGCCGGTGGGATTCTTGGGATTCTTGGAGGCACGCTCGGCCACACGGCCTGTGACCTGCACCACAAACTCGCGGCCCAGGCGGTTGGCGGCCTCGCAGAGCTCGGGGGCGTCCTGGTCAAAGACCACCTGGGTGATGCCGTATCTGTCACGGACATCGACAAAGGTCATGCCTCCCATCTTGCGGGTGCGCTGCACCCATCCGGCGATGGTGACTTCGCGGCCTGCGTCGCTGAGACGAAGCTCGCCGCACGTATTGGTTCTGTACATCTTTATATATAAAGTAAGTTATGATTCTGTACGCAGGTGGGAGAGAGCCTGGATTTGGATGCTACAAAATTACAAAACTATTCAGTTGTTAGCAAATCATTCTTTTCTCTCCTTCCCGGCCTCGGCCCTGCGCTCCTTGAGGCGGCGGGCAGCCGAATAGGCCAGGAAAGCTCCGCGATAGCTCTCGGCCGCTATCTCGCGCCCTACGTTGCCGGCGCGCAGCCCGCCCTTGAGCAGGTAGGTCTCACACCAGGCCATCATCCCCCTGAGCATGGGCGTGAACGAGGATATCTCCTTGGGCGAGGCGGCTATGATGCCGGCCCGGATGGCGGCGTGGGCGCGCGTCAGGTTGCTGAACTGCTCGCGCGTGTCACATCTGTAGTGGAGGATGTCTCCGTCCAGCAGATGGGGCCTCACCGTGTCGCGGAATATCACCTTCTCGCCGAGATCCGAGAGATTCCAGTTGGCATACCGCTTGTCAAAGAGACGTATGTGGCGGTCGGGATACCATCCGCAGTGGGTCACGGGACAGCCGCAATAGAAGTTGAGGCGCGACATCTGGTAGACCCTGTGGCCGAAGCCCTCGCGCTTGACTCTCAGGATGCTCTCGCGCAGGGCTGGCGACAACACCTCGTCGGCGTCGATGGTCAGCACATAGCGGTGGGTGGTCAGCGAGGTGGCATACTGGCGCTGGGCGCCAAAGCCGTCGAAGGGGCGCTGAGACACCCTGCACCCCCTCTCGCGGCAGATATCCACTGTGCGGTCGGTAGAAAAAGAGTCCACCACGACTATCTCATCGGCTACGCCCTCGAGCGAGTCGAGACACGCGCCTATGCGATTCTCTTCGTTAAGAGCTATGATTGTGGCTGAAAGCTGGTGCATACTGTCAGGGGGGATTAAGGTTTCGGATATGCTTGTAATGAATGCAAAAATAATGTTTTTTCTGCAAAAACTCAAAAAAAAGCTCCCTCAGGCCCCCACGAGCCATAATAAGGAGCTACATAGCCACTTTTTGGCATCCTTTTCTCAATATGTAAAGCAATATGCCACCAAAAACATACGGTTTAACAGAAATTAACCAAAATAATTTTTTCACCTCGCAGATTAAGTGTAATTTTGCCACATATTTAACGTCAGCGGTATAATAGCTACTATCAAAATTGAATTGTAAAGTCAACAAAAAGTTAGGTTAAAGCATGTGTGAGGGCAGTTGTGAAACTTCCCTCATTTTTTTGTGCCTGCGCGGCGCATATATTCCTAAGTATATCGGCCCAGCCGAAAAATCCCCAGACCCAGTATATTCCTGTCCCGTAGACGCTGCCGCAACATATCCGCGGCCGCAGGCTGTTGTTGTATCGGCGACAAATCTCAGGACCTGAAAAAAGTTATATATTTCCACACCACATCCTCAAAGTTCAACCCGCTTCCGGGGTTGAGATTTGAGGATGTGACAATATCCCCAGGGAGGCCCGGCTCCGCCTGTCCACCCTGGGGTTTCCATCGCGCGGCCCCGACCGGGGATGGGGGATACGACCATATCCGGAGGGGAGAAAAACCGGTTTTTTACACTGTCAGCAGAGTGTTGATAACTGTGTTGATAAGTGTTGATAAGTGTTGATAAGATTTCAAAAGCTTTTAATAAGTATCTCTTGACTTGTATTGTATAGAGTCTGTATAAGCGCTCAGGCGAGGCGGCCAAAATAGTTATTGTTTCTCTTTCAGCGAGTTTTCAATGGGTTTATATACATTTTTGGTTGATTTTCTCCAAGAAAATTATTAACTTTGCACATTATTAACACGATGTTAATAACTATACCAATCGTCTGAAAATCAATATCAAGCGGTGTTAATAACCCGGTGAATAATGTTAATGGGAGTGCAATAACCCATATTTGCAAGTTTTTTGTCCTAAAGTTATTGTCACTATTAACACCCATTATTCTTTTTCTTAAAAATTCATTTTCAAAAAAACTCTTTTCAAAAATTATAAAGCAATGAAAACAGACAAGGGTTTTGTCGAGGAGGAGATTCCCGCAGGGCTCGACCTCAAGGCTGAGATCAAGCGGCTGAAGGAAGAGAAAAACGCGGTGGTCCTGGCCCATTATTATACGGTGGGCGACATCCAGGATGCCGCCGACTTTGTGGGCGACTCTCTCGCGCTGGCCCAGATAGCCGAGAAGCTCGACAATCCGGTCATCGTTATGTGCGGCGTCCACTTCATGGGCGAGACTGTCAAGATACTCTGCCCGGACCGCAAGGTGCTGGTGCCCGACCTCAACGCCGGGTGTTCGCTTGCCGACAGCTGTCCCGCGCGCGACCTTGAGAGATTCATTGCAGAGCATCCCGGCCACACCGTCATCTCGTATGTCAACACCTCGGCCGATGTGAAGGCTCTCACAGATATAGTGGTCACCTCGGGCAATGCCCTGAAGATTGTCGGCTCGCTCCCCGAGGACGAGAAGATAATATTCGGCCCTGACCGCAACCTGGGCAACTACATCAACTCGCAGACCGGGCGCCGGATGGTGCTCTGGGACGGCGCCTGCCACGTCCACGAGAAGTTTTCGCTCGACGGCATAGTCCGTCTCAAGAAGGAGCATCCCGAGGCCAAGGTGCTTGTCCATCCCGAGTGTCCCGCGCCGGTGCGCCTGCTGGCCGACAAGGTGGGCTCTACCGCCGTCCTGCTCAAGTGGGCCGCGGAGAGCGGCCACAAGGAGTTTATCGTGGCCACCGAGAGCGGCATACTCCACGAGATGAAGCGTCTCTGTCCCGACAAGACTTTCATCCCCGCGCCTCCCGAGGATACGGCGTGTGGATGCAACGACTGCTCATACATGAAGCTCAACACCCTTGCCAAGCTCTATCTGACTCTCAAGTACGAGCTGCCGGAGGTGACGGTAGACCCTGCCGTCATCGACCGTGCCCGCCGCCCCATAGAGCGTATGCTTGAGATGAGCAAGTAGAATTGAGAATTAAAAATTTAAAATTGAGAATTTAGAGTTGAAAGTTGAGAGTTGAAAGAACTATCATTCAATCTCAACCCTCCCTAAACTTTAAACCTGAGGCCGCAAGGCCCTGAACTCTAAACTCTTTTCAACCCTCCACTTTCAACTCTAAAAGATGGAATACAATCACCGTGAAATAGAGTCGCGCTGGCAGAAGAAGTGGCGCGACGACCGCGTCTACAAGACCGAGATAGACCGCTCGCGTCCCAAGTTCTATGTGCTCGATATGTTTCCCTATCCTTCGGGGGCCGGCCTCCATGTAGGACACCCCTTAGGCTACATAGCATCCGACATCTATTCGAGATACAAGCGCCTGCGCGGATTCAATGTGCTCCACCCGATGGGCTACGATGCCTACGGCCTCCCCGCCGAGCAGTATGCCATACAGACCGGACAGCACCCCGAGAAGACCACCACACAGAACATAGCCCGCTATCGCGAACAGCTCGACAAGATTGGATTCTGCTACGACTGGGACCGCGAGGTGCGCACCTGCGACCCCGGTTTCTACAAGTGGACCCAGTGGGCTTTCATGAAGATGTTCGAGAGCTACTTCGACACCAGGGAGAACAAGGCCCGACCCATAGCCGACCTCGTGGCTCATCTCGACGCCCACGGCACCGAGGGGCTCGCCGCCGCCTGCTCCGAGCCTCTGGCGGTGACAGCCGAGGAGTGGAAGGCCATGGACGAGAAGAAGCGCAGCGACCTGCTGATGAACTACCGCATAGCCTACCTCGGCAACACCATGGTCAACTGGTGTCCCCAGCTCGGCACCGTCCTCGCCAACGACGAGGTGAGCGAGGGCCTCAGCGTCCGCGGCGGCTATCCCGTAGAGCAGAAGCTGATGTACCAGTGGTGTCTGCGCGTGTCGGCCTACGCCCAGCGCCTGCTCGAGGGTCTCGACACCCTCGACTGGACCGACTCGCTCAAGGAGACCCAGCGCAACTGGATAGGCCGCTCGGAGGGAGCCGAGATATACTTCCCCGTGGCCGGGCGCGACGACCTGAGCCTGCTGATCTTCACCACCAGGGCCGACACCGTATTCGGCGTCACCTTCATGGTGCTCGCCCCCGAGAGCGAGTATGTAGACCTCATCACCACCCCTGAACAGCGCAAGGCCGTGGACGAGTATCTCGACTCCATCAAGCACAAGACCGAGCGCGAGCGCATGATAGACAAGAAGGTCTCCGGCGTCTTCACCGGAGCCTATGCCGTCAATCCCCTCACCGGTAAGGAAATCCCCGTCTACGTCAGCGACTACGTCCTGGCCGGATACGGCACGGGCGCCATCATGGCTGTCCCCGCCCACGACAGCCGAGACTATGCCTTCGCGCGCCACTTCGGCCTCCCCGTCATCCCCCTCATCGAGGGAGCCGACGTGTCTGAAGAGAGCTTCGACGCCAAGAGCGGCCGCATGGTCAACAGCTCGTCGGCCCTGCTCGACCTCAACGGCATGGAGGTGAAGGACGCCATCGCCGCCGCAAAGAAATATATTGAGGAGGCCGGCATAGGCCGCGTCAAGGTCAACTATCGCCTGCGCGACGCCATCTTCAGCCGCCAGCGCTACTGGGGCGAGCCCTTCCCCGTATATTATAAGGAGGGAATCCCCACGCTGATGTCCGAGGACAAGCTGCCCCTGCTCCTGCCCGAGATAGACAAGTATCTCCCCACCGAGAGCGGCGAGCCCCCGCTGGGCCGCGCCAAGGGATGGGTGACCGAGGAGGGATATCCCATCGAGCTCAACACCATGCCCGGATTTGCAGGCTCGTCGGCCTACTATCTCCGCTACATGGACCCCAAGAACCCCGACGCGCTCGTCTCCGCGGAGGCCTGCGGCTACTGGCGCAACGTCGACCTCTATATCGGAGGCACCGAGCACGCCACGGGCCACCTGATATACTCGCGCTTCTGGAACAAATTCCTCTACGACCTCGGATATGTCTGCGAGGGCGAGCCCTTCCGCAAGCTCATCAACCAGGGCATGATACAGGGCCGCAGCAACTTCGTATACCGCATCCAGGGCACCAACACCTTCGTATCGCACGGCCTCAAGGACGGCTATCAGGTGACACCCATACACGTGGACGTCAACATAGTCAAGGGCGATGTGCTCGACCTCGATGCCTTCCGCGCGTGGAGGCCCGAGTTTGCCGACGCCGAGTTTATCCTCGAGGACGGCAAGTATGTCTGCGGATGGGCCGTAGAGAAGATGTCCAAGTCGATGTTCAACGTGGTCAACCCCGACGACATCGTCGAGCGCTACGGCGCCGACACCCTGCGCCTCTACGAGATGTTCCTCGGCCCGCTGGAACAGAGCAAGCCCTGGGACACCAACGGCATCGACGGCGTCAACCGCTTTCTCAAGAAGCTCTGGGGCCTCTACTACAAGGGCGGCCAGTGTCTCGTGGACGACAGCGAGCCCACACCCGAGGCTCTCAAGGCCCTGCACAAGCTGATCAAGAAGGTGACCGGCGACATCGAGACCTTTAGCTACAACACCTCGGTGGCCGCCTTCATGATATGCGTCAACGAGCTGACCCAGCTCAAGTGTCACTCGCGCGCCATCCTCGGGTATCTCCCCGTGGTGATAGCTCCCTTCGCTCCCCACATCGCCGAGGAGCTCTGGCACTCAGCTCTCGGCCGCGACACCACCATCTGTGACGCCGAGTGGCCCGAATGGGACGAGAAATATCTCGTGGAGTCTACCGCAAGGTATGCCGTGTCGTTCAACGGCAAGGCCCGCTTCAACATGGAGGTGCCCGCCTCCTCGACCCCGGCCGAGGTAGAGGCCATGGCCCTTGCCCATCAGGATTCGGCCAAGTGGCTCGACGGCAAGACCGTCCGCAAGGTCATCGTGGTCCCCGGCAAGATAGTCAATATAGTAATAGGATAAATTTCCCCCCTCAATAAAACATAAATATGGAACCTAAATACAAGCGCGTTCTGCTCAAGCTCAGCGGCGAGTCGCTGATGGGCGAGCAGGGATACGGCATCGACAACAAGCGCCTCTCCGAGTATGCCTCCCAGATAGCCCGCATAGTATCCATGGGCGTCGAGGTGGCCATCGTCATCGGCGGCGGCAACATCTTCCGCGGCCTCTCGGGCGCCGCCAAGGGCTTTGACCGCATCAAGGGCGACCAGATGGGTATGCTGGCCACAGTCATCAACTCGCTGGCTCTCTCGTCGGCCCTCGAGGCCATCGGACAGCCCGCCCGTGTCCTCACCGCCGTCAATATGTTCCCCATAGGCGAGCACTACTCCAGCCGCCGTGCCATCGAGACCATCACGCGAGGCGAGGTGGCCATCATGGCCGCCGGCACAGGCAACCCCTTCTTCACCACCGACACCGGCAGCGCCCTGCGCGGCATCGAGGTGGGCGCGGACATCATGCTCAAGGGCACCCGCGTCGACGGCGTCTACACCGCCGACCCCGAGAAAGACCCCACAGCCAAGAAGTTTGACGAGATCAGCTACGACGAGGTTCTTGCCCGCGGCCTCCGCGTCATGGACATCACCGCCACAGCTCTCTGCAAGGAGAACGGCCTCCCCATCCTCGTGTTCGACATGGACACCCCCGGCAATCTCCTCAAGGTGATAGAGGGCCAGCCCATCGGCACAAGGATATATTGAGACTTGCATAACAGTCTGATGTGCCGGCCAATTGAATAAAACAGGTTTTTATTTGGCATATATACAGACTTTTGCTATTTTTGTAAAATAAAAAAATCCCCATATGACCCCTAAAGATTATCTTGACCCCGCAGAAGAGAAGATGGAGCTCGCCGTAGCCTATCTCGACGAGGCCCTCGCGCATATCCGCGCAGGCAAGGCCAACCCCAAAATACTCGACGCCATCCGCGTCAGCTATTACGGCTCCAATGTGCCTATCTCCAATGTGGCCAACATCTCCGTGCCCGACGCACGCACCATCGCCATCACCCCCTGGGAGAAGGCCATGTTCAAGGAGATAGAGAAGGCCATCATCAACTCTGAGCTCGGCATCATGCCAGAGAACAACGGCGAGATTATCCGCCTCTCCATCCCCCCGCTCACCGAGGACCGCCGCAAGAACCTCGTGAAGCAGAGCAAGGCCGAGGCCGAGAACGCCAAGGTGAGCGTCCGCAACGCCCGCCGCGACGCCATCGACGGTCTCAAGAAGGCTGTGAAGCAGGGCATGAGCGAGGATGTGGAGAAAGACGCAGAGGCATCCGTGCAGAAGCTCCACGACAAGTATCTCAAGAAGATCGACGACCTCTTCGCCGCAAAGGAGAAGGAAATCCTCACCGTCTGATCTCCTCCCCCCCCCGCTGAAACTTAGAATCCACCATCCCCCGGTCCGCCACGAAAGGCAGACCGGGGGATGATTGCAATATACAAATATATATACTGCATAACGGTGTCTCAGGATTGCT
>JAIDJD010000298.1:0-12462 GCA_029052375.1 Duncaniella sp.
CGGCCTTAGGTTTAAAGTTTAGGGCCTTGCGGCCTTAGGTTTAAAGTTTAGGGCCTTGCGGCCTTGGGTTTAAAGTTTAGGGCCTTGCGGCCTTGGGTTTAAAGTTTAGGGCCTTGCGTCCTTGAGTTTAAAGTTTAGCGAGGCCCTGGGGCCTTGGGTTTAAAGTTTAGGGCCTTGCGGCCTGAAGTTTAAAGTTTAGGGCCCTGGGGCCTGAGGTTTAAAGTTTAGGGGTATTGGACTAATAGGTCTTATTGGTCCAATACCCCCTCTTTTTGCAGGCCGCAAGGCCTCGCTAAACTTTAAACCTAAGGCCCCAAGGCCCTAAACCCTAAACCGCGCGATAGCGCGCCCCTCACGCAGATTACATTTCAATTTAAAATTTCAGACAATTCGGTTACAAATTTGGGGCGTCATATTTTTTTTGCCTAATTTTGTATATACAATCGCTTGCAGCGATAAGACACCCCCTGCATAACAAACCATTCCAATCAATATCATCCACGCCATTCTCAAGCCGCCGTGTACAATTCATCTGCAATAACTACGCCTCGCATACTCCTTGTCTCCGGGGACGACTCGCTCAATGCGATGCTGCTCGACAATCTGAACGCCGAGGGCTATGAGGTGCAGACCGTCACGACCGCCGAAGACGCGCTGATGCTCCCCCTCGACGAGTTCAACCTCATCATTTCTGAGATTGACCTGCCGGGCGAAATAGACGGCTTCGAGCTGCTCGACCGAGTGAAGGAAGACCGTCTCACAGCGGGTGTCCCCCTGATATTCTGCACATCCCGCGAGAGCGAGAACGACCTGATAAAAGGTCTCAACTCTGGAGCCGACGACTTTGTGACGCGCCCCTTCTCCCTGCGCGAGATGATGGCCCGCATCCGCTCTGTGCTGCGCCGCCACCGCAATATGTCGCCCACGGCCAACACGCGTATCATCGAGTTCCGCACCCTGCTGCTCAACGTAGACTCTCACGGCCTGCTCATAGACGGCGAAGCCGTGTCGCTCTCCCCCACCGAGTTCTCGCTGCTCACCATGCTCCTGCGCTCGCGCAACAAGCTGTTCCGCCGCGAGGAGATCATCGCCGCCATATGGCCCGGAGAGGCTGTGGACAATCCCCGCCTCGTGGATGTCAATATCTCGCGCCTGCGCAAGAAACTCGCCTCCTACTCTAAGAATCTGGTCAACAAGTCGGGCCTCGGCTACGGCTTCATGGACAAATGATGCTCCCCACCTGTCTCACCCCCCTGATACTCGAGGCCGGCGTCGACGAGGCCGGCCGCGGATGCCTCGCCGGGCCCGTATGCGCCGCGGCCGTCATCCTGCCCGACGGTTGGCAGCACCCCCTGCTCAACGACTCCAAGAAGCTGACGCCGGCGCGCCGCGCCATGCTGCGCGAGGTGATAGAGCGCGAGGCTGTGGCGTGGAGCGTGGCATGGGCCTCGGCCGCCGAAATCGACGATATCAATATACTCAACGCTTCTATCCTGGCCATGCACCGCGCTCTCGACGGACTGTCCGTCAGGCCCGGAGCCATAGCCGTGGACGGCAACCGTTTCAAGCCATACCGCGACATACCCTCGCAGACTGTGGTGAAGGGCGACGCCAAGCTCGGCAACATAGCCGCGGCCTCGATACTGGCCAAGACTCACCGCGACGAGCTGATGGACAGGCTCGCCGCTGAATATCCGGGATACGCATGGGATGTAAACAAGGGCTACCCCACCAAGGCCCACCGCGCCGGCATAGCGGCTCTCGGCCCCACTCCTCACCACAGGATGACATTCGGGGGCGTGAAAGTTGAGAGCTGAGAGATATTAGCTGACAAGCCCTGTCAGACCGATAACCGGCACTTCCCCTACCCTAAACCATACATATACTCACTCTTCCTCTGCCGGGAAGGGCATCTGGTATGCTCCGGGGGTCGGAGCGGGGAGACGGCCGACGCCGTAGGCGTCTGTTGCGGCCTCGGGGAGTGTCAGCGAAGGGTCTGCCGTCCCGGCCACGGGAGACTCGGGCAGGAGGCGATAGTCAAAGAAGTAGTCTTCGCGGACGGTGGCATACATCGGGTCGGTGTCCCAGACACAGCCGATGAAGTTGTCGTCGTCGCTGCCGTCGCTTTTGAATACGCATCCGCGCCAGTAGATGTCTGTGCCGGCAAAGTCGGCTATATTGACATCCTGGCTGAGGCCGTAGATGATAGAGTTGGAGATATCTGCGCGCAGATAGGGCGCGTCAACGCCTCTGTCGGTGTCGGGATTAGCGTGTACCATCTGGACAGTCTCGCCGCCGATGGCCGAGAAGAGATAATAGTTGGCAAAGGTGCAGTGGTTGGCCGTGAGCTGACCGCCGATCACACCGAGCGCGCCCTCGCCGCCCTCGGCCACCTCGGTGCCCGTAAGGGTGAGGTCGGCATAACGGCCAACGAGAGGATAGCCCGCGGCGTTGCGGAGCCGGCAGTTGTGGAACGACACACTCGAGAGCGAGTCGGCGAGGACGCCCTCTACGGTGTTGCAGACGGTGGTGTGGCTCAGACGGTTGCCGAGGCTTCCGGGAGCGAATGTGACGCCCTTCCACTGCGAGGCCATGATGTCGAAAGAGATGTTGCCCACGACGTTGTCTATGCGGTCGCCGCGCATGGTCACAGGCGTGGCGGGCGTGCCTTCCGCGACGAGGCTCCCCCTGACGGTGAGGCCGGCCTTGTCATGGAAATATAGGGTGACGCCCTCGCGCAGGGTCAGCGTGGCTCCGGGGGCCACCACGAGCGAATCGAATATCTGATAGGGATAGAGGGCGTCCCACACCTCGTCTGACGTCACCGTATGTCCGCGGCGGCGGATGACGTCGAGGCCTCCGGCGCGCAGCACGACGCTCTGTGTGACGCCGTTGCAGGTAAAGTCGACGTTGGCGAAGACATCGGTGAGCCGGGGCGATGAGTTGGGGGGCAGCGTGGCCTCGACAAAGACGTATATCGAGTCGCCCGGGCGTATCTCTATGTCAGAGAACTCGCGGCCCGAGAAGCCGTCGACATTGATGCGGAAACACTCGGGCTGCTCGCCAGAGAGTGCTATACGGCTTATGTTGAGCTGTCTGTCGTGGCGGTTGCGCACCGTGAAGCGGTGTGTCGGCGTGGACTGGTCTGTGAATGTCAGCCCCATGTCGAGGGTGTCTGTCGAGAACGCCGGCTGGGAGGAGGGCGAGGTGTCGAACCCGTCCTCGATACATGAGCTTAGGAGAGCGGATACGCAGCAGAAGAATATAGGGAAGAGGAGAGAGAATCGCATCAAGGGACTGGTCAAAGTATCTTTTGGTTATAATCTTATATCATAACGCCTTCACTTCGTTTTTATTGCCTTGTCCTCGTCGGCGCGCTTGAGCTGCATGGCCTTGCTGTTGTCAGGCGAGGGGGCCGCAGGCTTTGGGGCGGCCTCAGGCGAGGGAGTCTTTGCCTTGTCCTCGTCCTTCTTCTCTTCCTCCTGGTCTGCATCGGTGCGCGAGCCTGCTCCGAGGCCGGCGCGCACGAGCGAGTCGGCCTCGGCGATATCGGTGCCGCGATAGACCACACGGCCCGTGCTGTCGGCCAGTATGACAAACGGCGCTTCGGGGATGGTGAATGTCCTTATCTGCATGGCCGACGGGCCTCCCGGGGCCCATGCCTGCTTCCAGAGGGCTGTGTCGGCGCCGAGGTTGGCGCGCCACACGGCCGAGTCGGTCTCCATGCCTATCTCTATGAGCCTGACCTCGCTCTCCTTGAACTCTTTGTGGAGAGCCTTGAGCAGCCTGAGGGCGGCGGCGCTCTTGGGGCGGTCGCTGAAGAGGAGCAGCGCGTAGCGCTGTAGGTTGGTAGAGTAGCTGACGTCGGGAGTGACGCCTACGGGGAACGAGAATCCGCGGGGCGAGCGGTCGATGTCTGCGGTGAGGCGTCCGAGGGCCGAGCCGAAGATGGCTGTGGCCCAGGGGCCCCTGGCCTCGGTGGAGATGAGGTTGAAGACCGAGTCGGCCTGCAGCTCATGTCCGCGGGTGCGGTAGAGCGTGGCCACGGCCATGGCGGCTCCCTCAGAGCCGCGGTGGGTGTCGACAAAGTCTGTTATCAGCCTGTTGGCCTGCTCGGGCGTGGCGGCGCGCAGGAGCGAGTCGGCTCCGGCTATCCACGCCGCATACTCGTTCATGGCCTGGTTGTTGCCTGAGACCTTGAGCGAGCCGAGCCCCCGGGCGGGGTCGACATACAGCTTGATTCTGTCGCCGTCGCGGACCACGAGCGAGGCCAGGGGCTCGCCTCCGTCCATGGGAAAAAGCTCGAGAAAGACGGGGCGCGGGGCCTCGCCCTCGATGACCACCTTCCCGTCCTTGCCGGGATGGAGCGGGTGGCGCCCGAGCGTCGAGCCGTCTGTCCGGAGCATCTCCAGGCCGCGGTCGCCGAGCCCTTCCACCGTACATTCTATCTTGTATCCTTTGTCGCTCCCGCAGGCCCCGAGCAGCAAGGCCAGGGGGAGCAGAAGCCGGAGCATTGGTTTCATACAGCAGGCTTTGGATGTTATTTACTTCGGCAAAGTTACACAAAAAAGCCGATTTTTATGTAACTTTGCGTCCGATAACCGTCAAACCGTCCTCCCTCCTCTGTTTCAACCTCAATACCCCGCCATGCGCCTACGCACTCTGATACCTGCCATAACCGCCGTGTTCCTGCTCGCCGTCCTCAGCCTCTGGACGGTGCCCGCGCAGGCCCAGATAATCGACTCATACAGGGGCGACACCATCAAGATAGACAGCGACAGCGTCAGGCGGGCGTTCGACGAGGGGCCATACTTCGGCCTGTACAAGGACAACTACTTCATCTTCGGGCCTCCCATCGGCCCGCGCATAGCCAAGGACAACACCAACATCAAGTTTCAGATTTCGATAGCCCAGAGGCTCACGCGCTCTACCCTGCCCGGCGGCACGTATCTCTTCCTGTTCTATACGCAGAAGTGTTTCTGGAACGTGCTGGAGAAGTCGATGCCCATGACAGACCTCAACTTCAATCCCGGCATCGGCCTTACCAAGCCGCTCTTTGTCCGGGGGCGCTTTGTCGGCAAGGTAAACCTGATAGCGGAGCATGAGTCCAACGGCCGCGACGGCACGGCCTCGCGCTCGTGGAACCGCATCTCGCTCGGCGGCAGCATAGTGATAGACCCGCAGGTGACGGTCCACGGCAAGTTCTGGATACCCATCATCGACAGCGGCGAGAACAGAGACATACTCGACTACTGCGGCATATATCAGATGGGGGCGAGCTACACCACCCTCAACGAGCGCTTCGGCATGGCCGTCACTCTGGTCAAGAGGCGCGGATGGAAGCTCAACTACAATACGATACTCGAGCTGAACTACCGCATCTTCCCCAGAGACAACCAGTATATCTTCATGCAGTATTACAACGGCTATGGCGAGGGCCTGCTCGCCTTCCGCGAGCATCATTCTCAGCTGCGCGTGGGCATCGTGATCAAGCCGCGCCTCTTCAGCGACTACTGACGGCGGCCGGCCGTCAGACCACGTGGAAGACGTGGAGGAGCCACGAGGAGATGCCCATGTATATCACCATGCCTATGATGTCGTTGGTGATGGAGATGAAGGGGCCTGTGGCAAGCGCGGGGTCGATGCGCAGCTTCTCGAGCGTCAGGGGCACAAATGTACCGAACACCGAGGCGAACATCACCACGCAGAAGAGCGAGAGGCTCACGGCATAGGTGGTGGCCATGTGGCCCTCCCCTATCGTCAGGAAGTTGTATATCAACACCAGCAGAGCTATTATCGAACCGTTGAGCAGGCCGACGCCGAGCTCGCGCAGGAGCTGTGAGGCAGACTCCCTGATGTCGAGCGAGCCGTTGGCAAGACCCTGCACGACGATGGCCGACGACTGGGTGCCGACGTTGCCGCCCGTGCCGCCGATGAGGGGGATGAAGAGGGCCAGGGCGGGGTCTATGGCAAACCCGCCCTCGAAACGGCCGAGAATCATCGAGTTGCACAGTCCGCCCACCATGCCCATGAGGAGCCAGGGGAGGCGCACCTTGGTCTGTTTCAGCAGGTTGTCGTCGCTCTCGACGTCGCCCGAGAGACCCGATGCCAGCTGGTAGTCTCGCTCGCTCGAGTCGCGGACCTTGTCCATGACGTCGTCGACGGTGATGCGCCCGAGCAGGCGCCCGATGGGGTCTATGACGGGCATGGCCACGAGGTCGTACTTCTCGAAGTCGAGGGCCACCTCGTCTATCGGCGTGTCCACCTTGACGGCTATCGGGTCTGTCTCCATGACGTGCTTGATCTTGGAGACCGAGGGATGGGTGATCAGCTTGGTCAGGGGGAGGGTGCCGCGGAGGCGCTCGTCGTTGTCCACGACGTAGACATAGTAGACCTCGTCTATCTCCTCGGCCTGCATACGCATCTGCTTGATGCACTCCGGCATACTCCAGTTCTCGTTGACCACGATCATCTCCGTGCCCATTAGGCCGCCGGCGGTGTCCTCGTCGTACTGGAGCAGGTCTATGATGTCGCCGGCCTGCTCCACGTCGTCCATGTGAGAGAGGATGGCGTCTCTCTCCTTCTCGTCGAGGTCCTGTATGATGTCCACGGCGTCGTCCGTGTCCATGTGCTCTATCTGCTTGGCTATGTCCTCGGCGTCCATGCGCGCGAAGAGCCCTGCGCGCTCGTCCTCGTCGAGCTCCATCAGGAGGTCGGCCTGGGTCTCCTCGTCCAGAAGGCGGAAGATGTACTCCTCGTCCTCTGGCGCGAGGTCGCGGTAGAGCTCGGCTATGTCGGCCGGGTGGAGCTCGGCGAGCTCCTTGCGCGCCCCGCTGTCGTCATGGCCGGCTATCAGCTCTCTGAGACGCTCTATGTATTCGGGGGTGAATTCCTTCATGGCTGTGGTGTGGCGTTGAGATGTTGTGTCACTTGCGCGAGGGGCGCAGGAGCTCGGTCAGCTCTATGAACTGCTCTACGCTGAGCTGTTCGGGGCGCATGGCCAGCAGGGGCGAGTCGGGCATCGGGGCGCCCGGGGCCAGCAGGGGGCGCACAGAGTTGCGGATGGTCTTGCGGCGCTGTCCGAAGACGGTCTTGACCACGGTCTTGAAGGCCTTCTCGTCGCACGGCAGGGAGGCGACGCCGTTGCGGCGCATGATGATGACTCCGCTCTGCACCTTGGGCGGGGGATTGAAGACCGAGGGCGGGACGGTGAAGAGATACTCGACGTCGTACCACGCCTGGAGCAGGACGCTGAGGATGCCGCGGGCCTTGGTGCCGGGGGCGGCGGCCAGACGCTCGGCCACCTCCTTCTGGAGCATACCCGAGCAGACGCGCACCTGGTCGCGGTACTCGAGGACGTGAAAGAATATCTGGGACGATATGTTGTAGGGATAGTTGCCTATCACCGCAAAGGGCTTGCCTCCGGGATAGACGTGGGCCAGGTCGAGCCTCAGGAAGTCGGCCTGGAGTATGCGTCCGTGGAGCTCGGGATAGTGATGGCGCAGGTATCCGACAGACTCCTCGTCTATCTCGGCCACCTTGACGTCGTGCCCTTCGGCCAGGAGATACTTGGTGAGGACACCCATGCCGGGGCCTACCTCTATGACTGGAAGCTCCTTATAGGGCTCAAGCGTGTCTGCGATGCGCTTGGCCACACTCTCGTCGGTCAGGAAGTGCTGTCCGAGCGCTTTCTTGGGGCGGACGTTGTTCATAGGGGGAAAGATTTGCTTATAAGGCGATAAGATTTATATAATGCCTCAGCTTATATATCTTATACGGTTTTAAATTCAAGAGACCTCTCAGACCTCTGCCAACTCTCAACTCAGAAGGCTACATTGTCCTCTCGAGGACGTAGTCGAGCAAGGCTGTCAGCGGGTTGGGCTCGGCCTCGGGGGCAAGGGCGGCCGCTATGGCCGCGCCCTCTTCGCGCAGGCGCCTCAGCGTCTCGCGGGCATAGTCTATGCCCCCGGCCTCGATGGCAAAGGCTATGAGCCTCTCTATCTCGGCTTCGGAGAGCGAGTCGCGGCCCAGGAGCTCGCGCATGGCGGGGACATCAGGATGGCCAGACTTGAGGGCGCCGAGCAGGGGGAGCGTCACCTTGCCCTCGCGCAGGTCGTTGCCCGTGGGCTTGCCGAGGGTGTCGGAGGGATAGTAGTCGAAGATGTCGTCCGTAATCTGGAAACAGCGTCCGAAAATCTCGGCATAGCGGCGCAGGAGGTCGAGCCTGCCGTCCGAGACTCCGGCCGAGTAGGCGCCCACCTCGACACAGGCCACGAAGAGCGACGCGGTCTTGTGGGCTATGATGTCGAAGTATGCCTCTTCTGTCAGCGAGTGGCCGCGGGCGTGGTCGATCTGTGTCATCTCGCCGAGCGAGAGCCTGGCGCCGAGCCCCGAGAGGGTCTCTATGACGCGGAGGTCTGCGGTCGAGGCCGCGAGCCAGAGCGCGCGCGACACGAAATAGTCTCCGGTGAGGACTGCGATATGATTGTCCCACAGGGCATTGATGGTCGAGGCTCCGTGGCGCATATCCGAGGCGTCCACAACATCGTCGTGTATGAGAGACGCATTGTGGAGCATCTCTATGGCGGCGGCGGATATCTCTACCTGATAGCCTGCCGAGCCCCCGAGCAGGTCGGAGGTGAGAATGGCGAGCATCGGGCGCAGCTCCTTGCCGCGGTGAGACAGATGATGCCCCACCACCCGGTTCATCAGGGGGTTGGAAGAGCCCAGGGTCCGGACTATAAGGTCGTGTACCTTGTCCAGCCTTGGGACGAGGGAGGTGCGGATGGCTTTAATCGGGGTCATAACAAGATGCAAAATTACTAAAAATTCCGCAAAACCGCTAAATTTGCCGAAAATACTCAATTTTCAAACGGCGGGGTCCGGATTTGTCGGCATAATTCACTAATTTTATCCTCCCAAAACACGATTTATGGAAAAACGACTCTTCCTGCTGGACGCATACGCCCTCATCTACCGCGCCTATTTCGCCCTGATCAAGTCGCCGAGATTCACCTCGGCGGGCGAGAACACGTCTGCGGTGTTCGGCTTTGTCAACACTCTCGAAGACCTCCTGCGCAAGGAGAACCCCACGCATATAGCCGCCTGTTTCGACCCCTCGGGCCCTACATTCCGCCACGAGCAGTATGAAGACTACAAGGCCCAGAGAGACAAGCAGCCAGAGGCTATAACCTTTGCCGTCCCCTATATCAAGCGCATCCTCGAGGCCTACCACATACCGGTGGTTGAAGTGGCCGGATACGAGGCCGACGACGTGATAGGCACGCTCTCTCACCGCGCGGCCGCCGAGGGATACGATGTCTATATGGTCACCCCGGACAAGGACTATGCCCAGCTCGTGGCCCCGCACATATTTATGTACCGCGTGGCCATCCACGGCCAGGGCTTCGAGATAAGAGACGTCGAGAAGGTCTGCGAGCGATACGGCATAGAGTCGCCGCGCCAGGTGATAGACCTGCTGGCCCTCGAGGGTGACGCCTCGGACAATATCCCGGGATGTCCCGGCGTGGGCAAGAAGACGGCCCAGAAGCTGATAGCCGAGTTTGGCAGCGTGGAGAACCTGCTCGAGAACACGGACAGCCTCAAGGGCGCCCTGCGGCAGAAGGTGGCCGACAACGCCGACCGCATACGACAGTCCAAGTGGCTCGCCACAATATGCCGCGATGTACCCGTAGAGATAGACCCGGCCTCGCTCGAGCGCAGGCCCATAGACGCGGCGGCTCTGACGGCCATATACAGCGAGCTCGAGTTCAAGATCTTCATTGCCAAGCTGAAGGCCCAGCATCCAGAGGCTGACATCCCGGCCGCGGCCGCACCCGCACGCGAGAACGCTGGCGCCGAGCCGGTGCAGCGCAGTCTGTTCGACCTCCCTGCAGACGACGCCAATGACTCCGAGGCTCCGCTAGAGGCCGGCAGGAGGGAATACCGCACAATCTCCACTCCAGCCGAGGCCGCCGAGACCGTGGCCTTGGCGGCAAAGTCGGCGAGCGTCGGAGTGGCCGCATATGCCGTCGGCGACAATCCTATATCGGCGCCCCTGCGCGGCCTGGCGCTCTCGACGGCCGACGGCGAGGGTGTCTACATACACCTCGACACGGAGCCGTCTCAACGCGCCGGGGTCCTGGCCGCCATAGCGCCGCTCTTCTCTGCCGGAGGGCCTCTGCTGGTGAGCCACGACGTCAAGCGCGCATACCTCCTGCTCAAAGGGGCCGGCATTGAATGGGAGGCCCCGTGGTTCGACACCTCAGTGGCCCACTATGTCATAGACCCCGAGCGCAAGCACGACCTGGGCCAGGCGGCAGCCACGAGGCTGAGGGTGGCGCTCTGCGGTGTGCCCGCAGACCACAAGCCCGGGACCAACCCCAAGAAGCCCCTGAGCCGCGCCGAGGCCATGGCCCGCTACTGCGAGGAGGCCGACCTCAGCCGGCGCCTGCGCGCCCCTCTCGAGGCAGAGGTGGCCGAGAGAGAGATGGCCGGGCTGCTGTACGAGGTGGAGTTTCCTCTGGTGCGCGTGCTGGCCGAAATGGAGTGGACCGGCGTACGCATAGACCCCGCGGCGCTGCTGCAGATGGGCTCGAGGCTCAAGGACAGAATCTCCGAGATGGAACAGGAGGCCTATGCCATAGCCGGCGGAGAGTTCAACATCAGCTCTCCCTCGCAGGTGGGCACCGTGCTCTTCGACCGTATGCAGATAGACCCCAAGGCCAAGAAGACGGCCAAGGGCCAGTATTCCACCACAGAACAGATACTCGAGAAGTATGCCGCCAAGGTGCCGCTGGTAGGCCTGATACTTAAAATCAGGCGCCTGCGCAAGCTGGTGGCCACCTATCTCGACGCACTGCCGGCACTGATCAATCCCCGCACGGGCAAGATACACACCTCCTTCAACCAGACGGTCACCGCCACAGGCCGCATATCATCCACCAACCCCAACCTCCAGAACATACCCGTCCGCACAGAGGACGGCCGGGAGATACGCAAGGCCTTCATCCCCGACCCGGGGTGTATCTTCATGTCGGCCGACTACTCTCAGATAGAGCTGAGGCTGATAGCAGACCTGAGCGGCGACAAGGATATGATAGAGGCATTCCTCAGCGGCGACGACATACACCGCATCACGGCGGCCAAGATATACGGAGTGCCGCTCGCAGAGGTGACCGAAGACCAGCGCCGCCACGCCAAGACGGCCAACTTCGGCATCATCTACGGCATCTCGGCCTTCGGGCTCAGCGAGCGTCTCGGGATAGCCCGCTCCGAGGCCAAGGCTCTGATAGACGGATACTTCGCCACCTATCCCCACATACGCCAGTATCTCGACCAGTCCGTCATAGACGCGAGAGAGAAGGGCTACGTCACCACCCGCATGGGACGCCGCAGATACCTGCCCGAAATCAACTCGCGCAGCGCCGTGGTGCGCGGCTATGCCGAGCGCACGGCCATCAACGCCCCCGTCCAAGGCTCGGCGGCAGACATCATCAAGGTGGCCATGGTGCGCATCTTCAACGAGATGCAGGCCCGCGGCCTGCGCTCAAAGATGATAATGCAGGTGCATGACGAACTCATCTTCAACGTCTGGCCCGACGAGCTCGAGCAGATGCGCTCAATAGTCGAGCAAGGCATGGAGAACGCCTACCGCGGCGCCGTCCCCCTAATAGCCCAGGCCGGCACCGGCGCCAACTGGCTGGAGGCACATTAAGGCGCAAGCGCCTTAGGTTTAAGGTTTAGGGCCTTGCGGCCTAAGGTTTAAAGTTTAGTACCTTGTAGGCTAAGGTTTAGGGTTTAGGGCCTTGCGGCCTAAGGTTTAAAGTTTAGTACCTTGTAGGCTAAGGTTTAAGGTTTAGGGCCTTGCGGCCTAAGGTTTAAAGTTTAGTACCTTGTGGCCTAAGGTTTAAAGTTTAGCAAGGCCTACAGCCTTCAGGCAATCTCTATCGCATACTCACAAATAAATCAGACTAGATATGGAAGACTTCTCATTTGAGCGGCTTGTAGTCTACCAGTCCTCACGGAGATTGGTAGTTGATGTCTATGACATCCTATCCAAATTTCCGGACAGCGAGAGATATGGCCTCAAGGATCAGCTCAGGAGAGCGATTGTCTCTGTCCCCTCAAACATTGCCGAGAGCTGCGGACGTAAATCCTGCAAGGAAAAAATACACTTCATCGAGATAGCCTACGGCTCTCTGCTCGAAGCCTTCTGCCAGATTGAGATAGCCGTCGATTTAGGGTATGTGGGCGAAGACACTAAACTTGATATCAAACCCAATTTCATAAGCGTATCACGCCTCCTCACAGCACTAAGCAACAGCTACAAAGAACATCTTAAGACATCATCCTAAACCGAAAATCCTCAGGCCACAAGGCCTTGCTAAACTTTAAACCTAAGGCCGCAAGGCCCTAAACTTTAAACCTAAGGCCGCAAGGCCTTACTAAACTTTAAACCTA
>JAIDJD010000298.1:12562-14129 GCA_029052375.1 Duncaniella sp.
CTTTAAACCTAAGGCCGCAAGGCCCTAAACTTTAAACCTAAGGCCGCAAGGCCTTACTAAACTTTAAACCTAAGGCCGCAAGGCCCTAAACTTTAAACCTAAGGCCGCAAGGCCTTACTAAACTTTAAACCTAAGGCCTCAAGGCCCTAAACTTTAAACCTAAGGCCGCAAGGCCTTACTAAACTTTAAACCTAAGGCCGCAAGGCCCTAAACTTTAAACTCAAAATATGACTCAAGAAGAGAAACTCAAGATAGAAGAGCGGGCCGTAGACCTCCTGAAGACCGTCTACGACCCCGAGATACCCGTAGACATATACAACCTCGGGCTGATATACGGCATAGACCTTGACGATGAGGGCAATCTCACCGTCACCATGACCCTCACCGCACCCTCGTGTCCCGCCGCGGAATTTCTCGTAGAGGACACCCGCATCAAGCTCGAGAGCATCGAGGGCGTCAGGAATGTGGATGTCCAGATAGTCTTCGAGCCCGAGTGGACCAAGGATATGATGAGCGAGGAGGCCAAGCTCGACCTCGGTTTTCTCTGATGCCAGGCCTCACCTACTTTATCAGCGACCTGCACCTCGGCGCAGGCTACATAGCCGACCCGCGGGCCCACGAGAGGCGCGTGGTGGAGTTTCTCGAACATATCGCGCCGACGGCCGGGCGACTCTATCTGCTCGGCGACATACTGGACTACTGGTGGGAATACCGCGACGTGGTCCCGAGGGGCTTCACACGCTTTTTCGGAGCCCTGGCCAGGCTCGCCGACGCCGGCGTAGAGATAACGTGGCTCAAGGGCAACCACGACATATGGATATTCGACTATCTGCCCGCCGAGATAGGATTCAGCCTGCACGACGGCATCCTCGCCGAGGAGATTGACGGCCGTCTCTTCGTGATGGAGCATGGCGACGGCGTGGGCTCGCTCCCGCTCTCGTTCCGCGCGCTCAGGAGGCTTTTCCGATGCCGCGCGGCCCAGAAGCTGTTCGCGGCCATACACCCGCGCTGGACCGTGGGATTTGCCCACGCATGGTCGTCCCACTCACGCAAGAAGGGGGGCTACATACCCGCCGAAGGCACGGCCCGGTCTCTGGTGAGATGGGCCGAAGAGTATAATGCCCGGGCCGCGAGAAAGGCAGACTTCTTCGTCTTCGGACACTATCACACAATGTGCGAGAGGCGGCTGGCCGACGGCGCCGAAGTGGTGGTTACGGGCGACTGGATCACCCACTTTTCGTATGCTGTGTGGGATGGCTCTACCCTGTCGCTCAACAAATGGGAATGACTCTCTCTACAGAGATTATTATCCGCCGCCTTTATTATTTTTAGATATTTTAACAAATCACCCATTCTTAACGTTAATCAGACATTAAGTTGCAGGTCAACAACTTATGGGCAATATTTAAGATACATTGCAAAGTCTGAGGTCTAAAAATATGTTGGATAACATATAAAAAAATTTCGCCACCATGATAATTAGTCCTACCTTTGCATCACGAACCTAAAACAATCTTTTTTACCTTAGAAATTGTACCTATTGGAAACTCATGAAAAGGAGCTGCGT
>JAIDJD010000299.1 GCA_029052375.1 Duncaniella sp.
TCTTTTTTTAAGGCTCCGCCGACCACCGTGATGTACTCGCGTTTGATCGTCGGCAGCGTCAGCTGTGTCTAAGTGACAGGCCTTGGGTTCGGGCTTGGGCTCGGCCTTGGGCTCTTCCTTGATGGGATTCCCCTTGGCGTCGAGCTTAATGTGGCCTATGACGCGGGGTCCGGCAGGACGCGAGGTCAGAGGCTCCCCGCTGTCGCCGGCCTTAGGTTCGGGCTTTGGTTCGGGCTTGGACTCCACGGCCTTGTCCTTCTCTGTGCGGAGACGGTCTATCTTGGCCTTCTCGCTGCGGTCTGGCTGGAAGGCCTTGAGGAGTATCGAATATGCGTTCTCGTCAAGCCTTGTGTTGGGGTTTGAGTCTACGGTGATACCGTTTTTCTGCAACTGCTCTAACATCGTGGGGATAGAGACGTTGAATTCCTTTGCGGCCTGACTGATTTTGATTCTCGGCATATATGGGGGTTTGGTGTATATTATGTTTTAAAGACTGCCGCCTATGACGCGGACGGCACACGCATGGCCGTGGAGATGGCCCGGCGCCTTATCACTCTTCGCCTTCGGCGGGCGCTTCGTCATCCTCAAACTCGGCCTTGAGTATCTCGATGACGTTGTCCACGGTGTCCTCCTCGAGGTCGGCCTCGTCAATGAGCCTCTGGCGGGGAGTGTTGAGCACCTCGCGGGCTGTGACACAGCCCATCTCCTTGAGGGCGTCGATCACCCACTCGTCTATCTCGTCCTTGAACTCGTCGAGATAGATGTCGTCGAGGGTCTGGCTGGTGGGATCGTCGCGGAAGACGTCGATGGAGTATCCTGTCAGCTTGTCGGCGAGCTTGATGTTCATGCCGCCCTTGCCGATGGCCAGAGCCACCTGGTCGGGACGGAGGAAGACCTCGGCCTTCTTGTTCTCCTCGTCGAGGGTGATGCGCGAGATCATGGCGGGGCTGAGCGCGCGCTGGATGAAGAGCGAGGGGTTGGGGGTATAGTGTATCACATCGATGTTCTCGTTGCGGAGCTCGCGCACGATGCCGTGGATTCGCGAACCCTTGGGTCCTACGCAGGCGCCCACGGGGTCGATGCGGTCGTCATAGGTCTCCACTGCTATCTTGGCGCGCTCGCCGGGGATGCGGGCCACGGAGTGGATGGAGATGAGGCCGTCCGCAATCTCGGGCACCTCGCGCTCGAAGAGGCGGCGGAGGAAGGTCTCGCTGGTGCGGGATACGGTGATCTTGGGGTTGTTGTTCTTGTTGTCGACGTTGGCGATGACGGCAAGGACGTTGTCGCCCTTGCGGAAGAATTCGCCGGGGATGAGGTCGCTCTTGGGCAGGTAGAGCTCGTTCTTGTCCACGTCCATGAGGAGTGTCTCGCGCGACCATGTCTGGTAGACCTCGCCGTTGACCAGCTGGCCCTCGAGCTCCTTGAACTTGGCGTAGACCGCGTTCTTCTGCAGGTCGAGGATCTTGGACTGGAGTGTCTGGCGGAGTGTGAGGATGGCGCGGCGGCCGAAGTCGGCAAAGAAGATTTCCCTGGTGTGCTCCTCGCCTATCTCGGCGTCGGGGTCCTGGTCGGCGCGGGCATCCGAGAGCGATATCTCAAGGTTGGGGTTGGCGACGTTGCCGTCGGCCACCACCTCGAGTTTCTGGAAGATCTGGACGTCGCCCTTGTCGGGGTTCATGATGACGTCGAGATTCTCATCGGTCCCGAACATTCCTGCAAGGACTTTGCGGAACGACTCCTCGAGGACACTGACCATCGTGCTCTTGTCTATATTCTTGAGATCTTTAAATTCGGCAAAACGCTCCACCATGTTGGGAGCTTCCTCTTTCTTGGCCATTATATAGTCTTGATTATTTAGGATTTATCGGGGGAGGGTGATTACTACTTGAAGTCGAAATGATAGGCCACAGAGCGGCAGGCATCCATGGCGAGGGTCTCGGGCTCGGCCACGAGGCGGGGACGCTTCTCGCCCTCGAGCCTGACCTTGCGGGTCACCTCGACGGTGAACGTCCCGGCCGCGGAGTCGACCGCGGTGAGCAGAGCCGTGAACTTGCGCCCGTCCTTGGTGAGGATGTCGACGTTGTCGCCGATATGCTTCTCGTACTGCCGCGCCACCTTGAAGGGAGCGGAGAGCGAGGCTGTGCCAACCTCGAGCGAGTAGTCCTCGACGTCGCGGTCGAGAGCCTCGTTGAGACGGCGCGAGAGACCGGTACAGAAATCAAGGTCGACACCCGTGGGAGAGTCGAGCTCGACCACGATGTCGTTGTCCGCGCTGACAGCGATGTCTACTATATAGGCGTCTGTGTTCTCGATAGCCTCGTTGACGAGGGCTTCTATCTGCTGCTTCTCTATCATTTCTCGTATATATAAACAACCGGAGGAAGCTCCTTGGCCTCCTCCGCGACTTTATACTGCAAAATTAATAAAAAATGGCGTAATACTGAGATTTAAGCCCAAATTTTAAGGAATATTAACACCCTGGACAGACGCCGGCACGGGGCCTATCGGCCTCACTCCAGAAATTTCGGCGCGAGGATAAAGGTGCCTATCGAGATGCCGCAATTCCAGCCCGAGCCGCCGGTGGCATAATTGCCGTAGGCGCTGATGACGCCGAAGGGGAGCGTCACCATGCCGCGCAGCTCGCCGAAGAACTCAGGGTCGCTGAACCACCTGCCATAGCGGGCTCCCGGCCCGTCGCGGCGCGGGAGTATCTTGCGCATGGGCAGGAATCCGTGAAGATCGGCCCTCACCTGGAATGTCCCGTTCACCTTCCAGACAGGCTGAAGGTCGAGCGCCACAAACGAGTTGGCCCTCAGCGAGGGATTGAAGTAGTTGTAAGTGGCCGGCGTGGGATGCGTGGCCGCGGCCGCCACGATGGATGCCTCGTAGGTGGGGAGCAGTTTGCGCGTGGAGAACAGGACGCGGCCGCCCGTGCCGAGGGCGAGACTCTTGTCGAGCCCGAAGTAATGTGAGGCGCGCAGGTCGGCCTGCAGCCAGGCGAGACTCTTGGAGTGAGGGGAGCGCCCGGCGTCGGGCGAGGTGTAGCGATAGCGTCCGGCCACGCCCTGCAGCAAGGCGCTGACATCAGAGCCGGAGGTCGGCGCCATGGTGTTGTCGAGGGTGTTCATCTGCCAGCGGGCCATCACCTTGCCGAGATTGAATATACCGCTCTCCTTGTCGTGCCCGGCGGCGCGGGCCTGTATCTTCTCGTAATACCTGTCCCTGAGGCGTCCGTATCCCACTCCGGCGTCGAGGCGCGAACGCAGGCCAGGACCCATGGAGAAGTACATCTCTCCGAAGACCTCCGAGCGGCGTATGAAGTCGGGGGCATCAAGCTCATAGAAGAGGCGCTCGGTCTCGTGATAGGAACTGCGCGCGGCCACGAATCTCAGCCTCATGGCCGTGGGGCGGCGCGTGTTGTAGTAGAAGGCGCCCGAGACCTCCGTGCCCAGATAGCTCTGTCCGAGCCAGGCGCTGACGTTGGCCGTCAGGCCCTTGAAGCGCAGGGGATTGTATCCGAGGCGGAAGAAGAGCATACTCGTGGTGGACGAGGATATGTAACCGCCCACACCCACGGAGAAGTCTTCCTTGACCACGGCGCGGTATCTGAGCCTGAAGGTGCCGTCGGCGTTGAGCACGGGTGTGGGCACAAGATTTTGCAGACGCCCCGAGCTGATGGCACGCCAGTAAGCGTCGGTCGCCTCGCCCAAGGTCATGGACCTGCGGCCCCTGGCCGGGGCAAAAAGGCTCTGCAGGTAGGCATCCTCGTGCGGCGAACCTCCTGAAACCTCTACGCCCGAGATGACCACCTCAGGCGTGGCGGCCTTGAAGGCCCGGCGGCGTTCCATGACGCTCTCCGGAGCCACCCCCTTGCCGGTGAAGCGCTTGACCGAATCCACCATCTCGAGCCCGCGGCGGTATCCGGCAGCGTATATCTCGTCATACCGGCCAAAGTCGAGCAGGCCGAACTCGCTGACATCCACACGGATGTCTACCCCTTTGTCTGTCGGGAAGGGATAGTGGTCGGGCTGCATGACCATAGCCTCCATCTGGTCCAGGGGGTTGCGCGAGTCGGGCGAAATCTTTCCGGAAGAGACATTGACGCCCACCACCACATCCGGCTTGTACTTCTCCACCATAACGTCTACGGGATAGTTGTCATATATGCCGCCGTCATACATCGGGATGCCGTCGAGACGGATAGGCTCGAACACCATCGGGAAAGACATCGACATCCTGACGGCATCGGCCAGCGAGCCGTCGCTGAGCACCACCTTGTGCTTGGCATACACATCCGAGGTGACACAGCTGAAGGGGACAAACAGGCGCGAGAAGTCGCCGCCGCACTGAGCCGTATAACGCGAGAATATCTCGAGGAAGGCCATGTTCATAGGCAGAGGGTTTATCAGGCTGTTGGGCAGCACAGACCTGACAGCCGTCGAATCCTTGCCCAGATTGATGTTGACAAACGACGGGCTCTCGGGCTCCTGCATGAAGTAGCACAGGCGCGCCGGGTCTATCTTGCCCTTGCTCCAGTCGCTGAACCCCGGCGAAGCCACAAGCTCCATCATCTCGGCCGGAGAATAGCCCGAGGCATAGAGGCCGCCCACAATAGCGCCCATGGAGGTGCCGGTGATATAGTCTATGGGGATGCCGTTCTCCTCAAACGCCTGTATCACACCTATATGCGCGATGCCCTTGGCACCGCCGCCGCTCAACACAAGGCCCACACGGGGCCGTCCGGCCTCGGCGGCATACCCGGCCAGAGCCACAAACAGCGCCATCAGCGCCGCCGCCAGTCTCTCTCTCATCCTCAAACACATATGGTGAATCTATTGCAAAACAGTTGAAACATTGTATGACTATACAACATCCCTGAGAGGGGTTTTGTTGAGCGGAGCCGACAGCCGCGGACGCAAAGAAACAGCGGCCGTCCCGGAGATCCGGGTCGGCCGCTGTCGGCTATAGCGTGATTATTGAATCAGCGCAGGTGAATTACTCAGCCACGGGAGAGGGCTCTACACCCCACTGCTGCTGAGAGAGACGCAGGTAGTTGTTGTAGCGCCACTGAGCGTTGGCCTTGGCTGCGGCGAAGAGCTCTGCGGCCTCGGCGGGATACTGCTTGGCTACAGAAGCGTAGCGAACCTCGCCCTTGAGGAAGTCCTCGAACTTGCTCCAGTCGGGAGCCTTGGAGTCGAGCGAGAAGGGATTCTTGCCTTCCATCTCGAGAGCGGGGTTGTAGCGCCAGAGGTGCCAGTAGCCGCACTCAACAGCAGCCTGCTGCTCTTCCTGTGCGTGGCCCATACCCTTGCGGATACCGTGGTTGATACAGGGCGAGTAGGCGATGATGAGCGAGGGACCGTCGTAAGCCTCAGCCTCGCGGATAGCCTTGAGGGTCTGGGCGTTGTCGGCACCCATAGCTACCTGGGCAACGTAAACGTAGCCGTAGGTAGAGGCGATGAGGCCGAGGTCCTTCTTGCGGATGCGCTTGCCGGAAGCGGCAAACTTGGCGATGGCGCCCAGAGGAGTAGCCTTGGACGACTGGCCGCCGGTGTTGGAGTAAACCTCGGTGTCGAGGACGAGGACGTTGACGTTCTTGTCGCTTGCGAGCACGTGGTCGAGGCCGCCGAAGCCGATGTCATAAGCGGCGCCGTCGCCGGCGATGATCCACTGCGAACGCTTGGCGATGTGCTCCTTGACGGTGAGCAGGCACTTGCATACGTCGCAGCCGCAAGCCTCGCAGAGGGGCACGATAGCCTCGGCTACCTCCTTGGTGGCGGCGACGTCGTTGCGGTTGTCGAGCCACTTCTGTGCGAGAGCCTTGATCTCGGCGCTGCAGGTGGGGCACTCGAGAGCCTTGGTCATGCAGTCGGCAACGCGAGCCTGGAGCTTCTCGTGGGCGAGGGTCATGCCGAGACCGAACTCAGCGAAGTCCTCGAAGAGAGAGTTGGCCCAAGCCACACCCTCGCCCTTGGCGTTCTTGGTGTAGGGGGTAGAGGGCACGGAGCCGGAGTAGATAGAAGAACAGCCGGTAGCGTTGGCCACGATCTCGTGGTCGCCGTAGAGCTGGGAGATGAGCTTGACGTAGGGAGTCTCGCCGCAGCCGGAGCAAGCGCCGGAGAACTCGAAGAGGGGCTGTGCGAACTGAGAGTTCTTCACGTTGGCCTTGACGTCTACGAGGTTCTGCTTCGAGGCAACCTTCTCCACACAGTAGTCCCACTCGGCCTGGAGGGCGAGCTGGGTCTCGAGGGGCTTCATCTGGAGAGCCTTCACGCCCTTCTTGCCGGGGCAGACGGCCACACAGTTATTGCAGCCGAGACAGTCGAGGACGTCTACAGACTGGATGAAGCGCATACCGGTGAAGGCCTTGCCGATAGCGGGGATAGTGCGGTCCTCGCCGAAGGGAGCGGCCTCCATCTCCTTGGCGTCGAGCACGAAGGGACGGATGGCGGCGTGGGGGCAGACAAAGGCGCACTTGTTGCACTGGATACAGTTCTCAGCGAGCCACTCGGGAACGAATGCGGCCACACCGCGCTTCTCGTAAGCGGCAGTGCCCTGCTCCCAGGTGCCGTCCTCGCGGCCTACGAAAGCGCTGACCTTGAGGAGGTCGCCGTCCTGCTTGTTGATAGGACGCACGATGTCGTTGATGAAGGCGGGGTCGTTGTTGGCCTCGGGAGCCTCGGGTGCGAGGTTGCTCCAAGCCTTGTCGACGGTGAGCTCCTTGTACTCGCCGCCGCGGTCTACGGCCGCGTAGTTCTTGTCTACGACGTCCTGGCCCTTCTTGCCGTAGCTCTTGACGATGAACTTCTTCATCTGCTCTACAGCGAGGTCAACGGGGATCACCTCGGTGATGCGGAAGAATGCGCTCTGGAGGATGGTGTTGGTGCGGTTGCCCAGACCGATCTCCTGTGCGATCTTGGTGGCGTTGATATAGTAGACCTTGATGTCGTGGTCTGCAAAGTACTTCTTGATCTTGTTGGGGAGGTTCTTTGCGAGCTCCTCGCCTTCCCAGATGGTGTTGAGCAGGAAGATGCCGCCGTCACGCAGACCGCGGGTAACGTCGTACATATGGAGGTATGCCTGTACGTGGCAAGCCACGAAGTTGGGGGTGGTCACCAGATATGTCGAGCGGATGGGAGCGTCGCCGAAGCGGAGGTGAGAACAGGTGAAGCCGCCGGACTTCTTGGAGTCGTAGGCGAAGTAGGCCTGGCAATACTTGTTGGTGTTGTCGCCGATGATCTTCACAGAGTTCTTGTTGGCGCCCACGGTGCCGTCAGCGCCGAGGCCGTAGAACTTGGCCTCGAATGTGCTCTTGTCGCCGAGAGCGATCTCCTCCTTCTCGGGGAGCGAGGTGAAGGTGACGTCGTCCACGATGCCCACAGTGAAGTGGTCCTTGGGCTCGGGGAGGGCGAGATTCTCGAACACGGAGAGAATCTGGGCGGGAGTGGTGTCCTTAGAAGCGAGACCGTAGCGGCCGCCGACGATGACGGGGGCATTCTCCTTGCCGTAGAAGCAGTCGCGCACGTCAAGGTAGAGGGGATCGCCGTTGGCGCCGGGCTCCTTGGTGCGGTCGAGGACGGCGATGCGCTTGGCGGTGGCGGGCACAGCTGCGAGGAAGTGCTTGGCCGAGAAAGGACGGTAGAGGTGTACGCTCACGAGACCTACCTTCTCGCCCTTCTCCACCAGGTAGTCGATGGCTTCCTGGGCGGCCTGGGTCACAGAACCCATGGCGATGATGACGCGGTCTGCGTCGGGAGCGCCGTAGTAGTTGAAGAGACCGTACTCACGGCCGGTGATGCGGGTGATCTCCTTCATGTACTCCTCGACTATCTCGGGCACGCGGTCGTAGTACTCGTTGCAGCTCTCGCGGTGCTGGAAGAAGACGTCGCCGTTCTCGGCCATGCCGCGGGCTACGGGCTTCTGGGGGTTGAGGGCGCGGGCGCGGAACTCGGCCAGAGCCTTCTGGTCTACGAGGGGAGCCAGGTCGTCCTGGTCCATGGCCTCGATCTTCTGTATCTCGTGAGAGGTGCGGAAGCCGTCGAAGAAGTTGAGGAAGGGCACGCGCGAGCGGATGGTGGCGAGGTGGGCTACACCGGCCAGGTCCATAACCTCCTGCACAGAACCCTCGGCCAGCATGGCAAAGCCGGTCTGGCGGCAAGACATGACGTCCTGATGGTCGCCGAAGATAGAGAGGGCGTGGCTGGCAAGAGTACGGGCCGAAACATGGAAGACGCAGGGGAGAAGCTCGCCTGCGATCTTGTACATGTTGGGAATCATCAGCAGGAGGCCCTGCGATGCGGTATAGGTTGTGGTCAGCGCGCCGGCCTGGAGAGAGCCGTGTACGGCACCTGCGGCGCCGCCCTCGCTCTGCATTTCCTGTACGAGAACGGTCTCGCCGAAGATGTTTTTGCGGCCTGCGGCGGCCCACTCGTCCACGTACTCAGCCATGGTCGATGACGGGGTGATGGGGTAGATGGCGGCTACCTCAGAGAACATATAGCTCACGTGGGCGGCTGCCTGGTTGCCATCACAAGTCAAGAATTTTTTTTCTTTGCTCATAGTGATATAAAAAAGATTGCTTAAGTTTTTCTATGCAGGTTTTTTACCTTGTGCGGCCTCGGCCGCTGCGGTATTCTGATTTCAGGCTGCGATGTCTGAGTGTCTGCAATGACATTTTGCGCAAAAATACAAAAAAATATCAATCTGCGCAACAAAACATTCAGATACCGCCGCTAAAAAACGCAGCGGAAGGTTGGAGACTGTCAATGCTTTCCGCAGCAGAGGCAGACCTCGGCGGCGATGGCCCTCGCGTCCTCCTCGCTGACCCACGGGCCCGAGGGGAGACACAGGCCGCGGGCAAAGAGATGGCCCGACACGCCGTTGACGTAGGCCGGACACGCCTCGAAGACAGGCTGGGAGTGCATCGGCTTCCAGAGAGGACGGGTCTCTATGCCCATGGCCGCGAAGTGCTGTCTGAGCGCCTCGGGGGTGAGGCCACCGGTCTTGGAGGGGTCTATGAGGATGGTGGAGAGCCAGAAGTTGGAGTCGAAATCGTCCGAGGGATTGCCGTGATACTCAATGCCCTCGACATCCTTGAACAGCTCGGCATACAGCCCGGCCAGACGGCGGTGGTGGGCAAGATGCTCGCCGAGCACCATCATCTGTCCGCGGCCAATGCCCGCCGAGATGTTGCTCAGGCGGTAGTTGTAGCCGATATGCTCGTGCTGGTAGTAGGGGAATGGCTCGCGTGCCTGTGTGGCATAGAACACCGCGCGGCGCTTCTGTTCGGGCGTGTGGCACACGAGGGCCCCGCCGCCCGAGGTGGTTATCATCTTGTTGCCGTTGAAGCTCAAGGCTCCGAAGCGGCCGAATGTGCCGCACTTGCGGCCCTTGTACTCAGACCCGAGCGCCTCGGCGGCATCCTCGAGCAGGGGTATGTCCCACTTGCGCGCCACGGCCTCGATCTCGTCCAGGCGCGCAGGCATCCCGTAGAGGTCCACCACGATTATGGCCTTGGGCTTGCGCCCGGTCTTGTCCATACGGTCGGCGATGGCCTTGTCCAGCAGGCGCGGGTCCATGTTCCAGGTCTCAGGCTCGGAGTCTACAAAGACAGGGGTAGCACCCTGATAGACCACGGGGTTGGCCGACGCCGAGAACGTAAAGCTCTGACACATCACCTCGTCGCCGGGGCCCACGCCGAGCAGCACGAGGCCGAGATGTATGGCCGCGGTGCCGGCCGAGAGGGCCGCAATCTCAACATCCCCGCCCATATATGCCTCGAGATCTTTCTCAAAGCCATCGACATTCGGGCCCAGGGGCACCACCCAGTCTTCGGCAAAAGCCTCATCGATGAATCGTTTCTCGTGGCCGCTCATATGCGGCTTGCAAAGCAGAATCTTCATAATATATAAAGGTGGTGTGAGTGGGACATCTGAAAATGACCCACAAAAGTACATAAAAACCCCCGCACCGCCAAAAAAATCCATCCCCCGCGGCGTCAGGACAGCCTGTACACGCCCAAGGCCGGCACCGCAACCCGGTCAGCCCGCAGAGCCACAACACATCTCGCCATCCCTCCGAGCAACAGCCTCAGACAACTTCAAGACACCGTCCTGATTAACAAGCCATTGATTTACCTCATATCGCAATTTACGATATTTTGCGATATCGCCGTCAGAAGCGCGCAGACCACGGCAGGCACAGACAAAAAAGATGAGAAAAGCCTTCTCGCCGCAGGCTTGCGGCATGGCGATGCCGGTGTGCAATAATCCGGGGGGCGGCCGCGTTATCTTCTTGATGACACGGTGCAAACAGATACTCACAGCTCTGATGCTCCTGCTCCTCTTCGGGGCCGGGGCCGGGACGTCGTATGCCGCAGGGCTCAACGACAAACTGCTCAACCGCCCGTATGCCGACCTGCGCCGGTGGCACCTGGGATTCTCCGTAGGCATCCACACCCAGGACATCACCTTCACCCACAACGGCCTCGTCACCCCCGACGGCGAGCAATGGTTCATGGAACAGCCCTCGTTCTCGCCCGGATTCTGCGTCAACGGCCTGATAGACTACCGCCTGGGCACCCACTTCAACCTGCGCTTCACTCCGGGTATGTATTTCGGCAACAGAGACATCACCATGCGCGAGCTCAACACGGGGGCAGAGCTGAGGCAGAACCTCAAGTCGGCCTACGTAGTCCTGCCCCTCGACATAAAGTTTTCGGGCTTCCGGCTGCGCAACTCACGCCCCTATCTGACGGCCGGAGTGATGCCAGCCTTCAACGTCACCACAAAGAAGGGAGACTACCTGCGCACCAAGCCGGGCGAGTTCTATCTCACAGCCGGCTTCGGATGCGACTTCTACCTGCCCTACTTCAAGTTCATCCCCGAGGTCAAGTTCTGCTTCGGCCTCTCGGACACCCTCGAGCACGACCGTCCCGACCTCGAGGACGACACCGCCAAACTCAAGATAACACAGTCTCTCTCCAAGGCCATCCCGCGCATGGTGGTCTTCACCTTCTACTTCGAATGAAAGCCATCCTCCGCTACATTGTCCCTACGCTGCTGATGCTGGCGCTTGCCTCCACGGACGCCCGCGCCCAGGGAGACGCCCTGCTGACCAACTTCACCATGGCCCCGGTCTACTACAACCCGGCCGCATCGGGCGACACCGACAACATACGCATCCGCGGCGGAGCGCGCCTCCAGTGGGTAGGCATCCACGGCGCCCCCCAGACCTTCCTCGCCACAGCCGACACCCCCTTCAAATTTCTTGGCAAGCGCTGGGGAGCAGGCCTGGCCATACAGCAGGAGAGCCTCGGCCTCTTCCGCAACCTGACGGCCGACCTCTCGCTCGGCTACCGATTCAGGGCGCTCAAGGGCCAGTGGACCGCGGCAGTGCAGATAGGATTCTTCAACGAACAGTTCAAGGGCTCGGAGGTCTTCATCCCCGACGACGACGATTTCCACCAGAGCGCCGACGACGCCATACCCACGCGAGACCTCGCGGGCAACGCCCTCGACCTCGGCCTGGGCATCTACTATGTCCACCCCCGCTTCAAGACCGGCGTCTCACTGCTGCACGCCAACAGCCCCTCCGTCACCTTCACCGACGATGCCGAGAGCTCGTCTCCCTCGGCCGGAGGCGACTCGGAGCTGAACAAAAAATATAAGTTCACGGCCCCCCGCACCCTCTATTTCACAGCCGAGGGCAATATTCCGCTGAGAAATACGTTATTTGAGGTGTTGCCGGCCGTCATAGTGCGCTCCGACTTCACCTTCACAGACATCGCCGCCAACCTGAGGGTCCGATACAACAAACTGTTCTACGCAGGCATCGGATACCGCCACTCCGACGCCGTCTCGCTCCTGCTCGGAGCCGAAATCAAGGGGATATTCCTGGCCTATGCCTACGACTACTCCTTCTCGGCCATCTCCAGAGCCTCGTCCGGCTCCCACGAGATATTCGCAGGATACAACCTTAAACTGGACTTCTCCGAAAAAAACCGCAACAAGCACAAGAGCATCCGAATAATGTAACTTATGAAACACCTCATCCACATACTCTTCTCTCTCTCCCTCCTGCTCGCGGCTGTATCCTGCGCCACAGGCTCCCGCAGCTCCATGGGCGGCGAGGTCACCGGCGTAGGCTCCATGTCGTGGGCCGAGCCGACCCCTTACGGCATGGTGGCCGTGGGCCGCGGCTCCATCAAGATGGGCCCCGCCAAGGATGACTCGCTCTGGAATCTCAAGGCAGACCCCAGGGGCATCTCTGTAGACGCCTTCTGGATGGACGAGACCGAGGTGACAAACTCAAAGTACAAGCAGTTTGTCTTCTGGGTGCGCGACTCCATAATCCGCGAGCGCCTCGCCGACCCCCGCTATGGCGGCAACGAGGAGTTCAAGATAGAGGAAGACCGCGAAGGCAACCCCGTGACCCCGCACCTCAACTGGTCCAAGCCCATACCCTGGCGCAATCCCAGCGAGGACGAGCAGAGGGCCATCGAGAGCGTCTACCGCACCAATCCCATAACCGGAGTGCGCGAGCTCGACCCCGAACAGCTCAACTACCGCTACGAAATCTACAACCACACCGAGGCCGCCAAACGCAAGAACCGCCTCGACCCCTCGCGCCGCGACCTCAACACAGACAACGCCCCCTCGGCCCAGGCTCCCCTGATATCCAAGGACACAGCATACATCAACGAAGACGGACAGATAATCCGCGAGTCTGTGACACGCGCCCTCTCGGGCCCCTACGACTTCCTCAACACCTACATAGTCAACGTCTACCCCGACACAACCGCATGGGTCAACGACTTTGACAACGCCTACAACGAGCCCTACGTCCGCCTCTACTTCTCGCACGGCGGCTACGGAGACTATCCCGTGGTGGGCGTCAGCTGGGAGCAGGCCAACGCCTTTGCCAACTGGCGCACAGACTTCCTGCGGCGCTCGCTCGGCCGCGAGGGGGTCTACGTTGAGCCGTTCCGCCTCCCGACCGAGGCCGAATGGGAGTATGCCGCCCGCGCCGGAAAGTCAGACAATATGTATCCCTGGGACGGCGACCTGCCCCTGACAGAAGACCAGGGATGCTTCTACGCCAACTTCAAGCCCCAGGAGGGCAACTTTGTCCAGGACGGACAGCTGATAACGTCGCGCGTGGGCACATACACCCCCAACGACTTCGGCCTCTACGATATGGCCGGCAACGTCAGCGAGTGGACCTCGACAGCCTTCAACGAGAGCGTCTCGAGACTCACCTCGGACCTCAACCCCGAATACCGGTATGACGCCGCTCCGGACGACCCCTACAAGCTCAAGCGCAAGATTGTGCGCGGAGGCTCGTGGAAGGATGTCGCCCACAACGTCCGCTCCGACCTCCGTATGTGGGAGTACCAGAACGAACAGCGCTCCTACATCGGATTCCGCTGTGTACGCACACAGATAGGCTTTGCCAAGGGCAACAAACTCAAGAAATAAACACCACCATCCCCCTCTCTCTCCACACATACCCACCACCATCCGCACCAATGACCAAAGAATCCTTACGCACTAAATTCCAGACCATGATGACATGGGAGGGAGGCCAGCGTCTCTTCAACGCGGCCTACTCCATCGGCGCCGCTATCGTCATCTGGGGTGCCCTGTTCAAGATACTCCACCTCCCCGGCGGCAACACCCTCCTCTGCATAGGCATGGGCACCGAGGTGCTCATGTTCATCCTCACGGCCTTCGACCGCCCGCCCAAGGAATACCATTGGGAGGACGTCTTCCCCGAGCTCGACGGCAAGGGCGAGAGCGCCTCAGCGCCCCTGATGCGCGGACACGCCCCCGCGGTCTCGGGCGCCGCAGCCGCCGACGCAGGACGTCCCGAGGCTATCCCCGGTCTCTCGGACGCGCAGACCCAGAGCCTCACATCGTCGCTCGACCGTATGTCTGCCGCGGCCGAACAGCTGGCGCGCATGGCAGACCTCGCCGAGGCCACAGAGCGATATCTCTCGCAGATGTCGGCCATAGCAGACCAGATGCAGCGGCTCCACGCCACCACCGAGGCCCTCAACTCTGTCTCGGCCACCCTGCTCGACTCCTACAGGGCCATCACCGAAAACTCCCAGCAGATCACCGAGAACTCCAACGGCTACATCACACAGATGGCCGACCTCAACCGCAACATCGGAGGCCTCAACACCATATACGAGATACAGCTCAAGAGCGTGGCCACACAGCTCGACGCAATAGACCGCGTAAACCGCGGCATCAAGGATATCAGAGATATGTACGAGAAGTCTGCCTCCCACTCGGCCCGCTACTGCGAGGAGACCGAGAAGATGTCGCGCTCCATGCAGCAGCTCAACCAGGTCTACGAGAAGATGATAGGCGCCATGACCGTAGGTATGTACCGCCCCCCGGTGCCCGCCTCCGAGCCCTGACACCCCACCTCTCAGACCTCCCATACAC
>JAIDJD010000003.1 GCA_029052375.1 Duncaniella sp.
CGCGACGGCCGTCTCCACATCCTCGACAAGATTCAGGAGACCATCCCCGCACCCCGCGAGGACTACAAGCCCCACGTGCCCCGCATCGTCACCATGCTCATCCCCAAGGAGCTTATCGGCGCTGTCATCGGCCCGGGCGGAAAGGTCATCCAGGGCATCCAGGAGGCCTCCGGAGCCACTGTCAGCATCGACGAGATTCCCGAGGGCGGATATATCGAGGTGGCCGCGGCCAACAAGCCTTCTATCGACAAGGCCCTCGAGATGATCAACGCCATCGTAGAGCTCCCCGAGGAGGGCAAGGTCTACCACGGCAAGGTGCGCTCTATCCTCGACTTCGGCGCATTCGTAGAGTTCATGCCCAACCGCGACGGCCTGCTCCACATCTCTGAGATTTCGTGGGATCGCCTCGAGAACATGGAGGCCTCCGGCCTCAAGGAGGGCGACGAGCTCGAGGTCAAGCTCATTGAGATTGACAAGAAGACCGGCAAGTATCGCCTCTCCGTGCGTGCCCTCCTCCCCAAGCCCGAGGGCTACGTAGAGCGTCCCCGCGCCGATCGCGGCGACCGTCCCCGCCGTGAAGGCGCCCGCCCCCGCGGCGACCGTCCCCGCCGCGAAGGAGACCGTCCCCGTGCCGACCGTCCCCGCCGCGACCACGGCAACCATGAGTAAGAAATAACTCATATCAGATAAAGAAAGCGAGACCGCACCGATGTGCGCGGCCTCGCTTTCTCTTTTTATGCCGCTCGCGGACTATTGCTGTCTGGCAAAGCGGAGAGTGGTCTTCAGAAGCGGGAAGCTGAGCGAGAGTATGGAGCCCTCTGCTGTGAAGTCTGCCGTGGTGTCGCCATGTATCAGCTCGCCCTCGGCTTCTATCCACGAGAGGGTGTAATGGTCTGCGAAGGGGGTGGGGGCCATGTGGCCTTTCAGCATTGTCTCGCTCCATTCCGAGGCCAGCGTGACGGCGCCCCCCATATAGATGATGTCATAGCCTCCCTTGCCGTCCGAGACAAGGGCGAGGCTGTAGCGTCCTCCGGGGATGGCATAGCGAGGGTCGTTCTGCCGGTCGAGATAGTGCCAGATGCCCTCGTGAGGGTCGGCCGGCGAGGCAAGACGGCTTCTGAGGCTGTCTGACGTCCAGCCTGAGCCGAGGCGTGACAGCCGCGAACGGTCGGCTTCGAGTGCGAAGAGGCTGAGGGTAGAGCGTCCTGTGGATATGAAGCTGACGCTCGTCGCCATCGGGCCTGCGGGCAGTGTGCAGATATGGCAGGGCATCTCCTTGCCGGCGTGTATCTCAAGGCTGTCCGAGACTGTCAGGCGCAGGGTGTTGAAGTCTCCGCCTTTGGGCGACAGGTCTGTCTCCCTGCGGCACAGGACGCTGTCGGCGCGCGTTACGGTCAGGCACACTATGTGGCGGTCAAGCAGGTCGCCGAACGAGGTGTTGAGCGGACGTATGACGACGGAGGTCTGAGGCCGGCCCTCGGCATCGTTGAGAGTCACGCTCCAGTAGTCTGCGGCCTCTCCCGGGCGCGGGCGCGAGTGCGATGCGGCCGAGACCTGAACGGCGAGCATCCCGGTATGGTCGGGGCCGAGCGGATTGGCCACGGTGACAGCGGTGTCTTTCAGCTCGAGCGGAGCCTTGTGGTATGCGCGCTCTGACTTTGGCGGGATGGGGCTGGCGGCCAGGAATGATGCAAGGGCCAGGGAGAGTGTGGTGCAGGTGTGCTTCATGGCCCAAATGTAGCAAAAAAATCCCGGACCTTCTGCGAGACAGCCCCGTTATTTAGTCCCGTGGGTTCAAAAAAAAGCGGCGGCTCGTGGTTGAGCCGCCGCTATGCGGATTTCAGGGTTTTGGCCTGAGATTAGTCCTGGTTGAGGTTGACGCGCTTGAAGTCTACTACAACGAGGCCCTTCTGGGTCTGGTCGAGGAACTGGCCCACGGTGAGCTTGCTGTCCTGTACGTACTCCTGCTCCATGAGGCAGGACTCCTTGAAGAACTTGTTGAGGCGGCCGTTGGCGATGTTCTGAATCATTGCCTCGGGGAGGTTGGCGGCCTTCTGCTCTGCTGTGGTCTTGATGATCTCGCGGCCCTTGGCGGCATCCTCTTCGGTGATCCAGCCCTTGGAGATGTTGCTCTCGATGTGGTCTTCGGAGTCGAAGTGGTTGGGGTTGAGACCGGCCTTCTTGAGGGCGGCCTCTACGGCCTTGCGTACCTGCTCCTGCTTGGTCTTCTCGATGGCTACGGCGATCTCGGCGTCGATGGTGGCCTGGGGAACGTCGTTGCGCGATACGGCTACGGGGTTCATGGATGCGATCTGCATACATACCTCGCGGCCTATCTGGGGATCAACACCCTCGAGGTTGAAACCTACGATGGCGCCGAGCTTGCCGTTGAAGTGCTCGTAGGCGGCGGCAGAGGCGGCCTCGATTACCTCGAAGGCTCCGATCTCTGTCTTCTCGCCGGTCTTGCCGCTCTCCTCGGTGATGAGGTCGGCTACGGTCTGGCCGTCGAGGACATAGGCCTTGAGCTCCTCTACGGTCTTGAACTTGTTGGCCATCACGAGGTCCATGAGCTTCTGTGCGAGGCCCACGAAACCGGCGTTCTTGGCTACGAAGTCTGTCTCGCAGTTGAGGGCGAGGATGGCGGCGTATTTGCCGTCGGTCTTAGCGAGCACCACGCCTTCAGAGGCCTGGCGGTCTTCGCGTTTTGCGGCAACAGCCTGACCCTTCTTGCGGAGGATCTCAACGGCTGCCTCGATGTCGCCGTTGGTCTCGGCGAGGGCTTTCTTGCAGTCCATCAGGCCGGCGCTTGTGAGGTTGCGCAGCTTGGTGATTTCTGCCATTGTTACTGCCATATCTGTAGTAGGATGTGGATGGTTGTGGTAATGGTTGGGATTAGGATAGGGGAGAGGAGAGAGTGGTGAGGGGCTGGGCAGATTACTCTGCAGCCTCCTCGGCGGCCTCGTTGGCCTCGGCGGGAGCGGCCTCGCGGCGTGTCACGCGGCGGCGCTCGCCTCCTCGGCGGGGTGCCTCGCCGTTCTCGGGGGCTGCCTTCTCGTCAGCCTTCTCGACCTTGCGCTCCTGGAGGCCTTCGTTGATGGCGTCGCATACAGTGCCGAGGATGAGCTCGATGCTCTTGGATGCGTCGTCGTTGGCGGGGATCACGTAGTCGATGTTGTTGGGGTTCGAGTTGGTGTCTACGATGCCGAATACGGGGATGCCGAGACGGTTGGCCTCAGCTACGGCGATGTGCTCCTTGGCCACGTCTACCACGAAGAGGGCAGAGGGGAGGCGGTTGAGGTCAGCGATAGAGCCGAGGTTCTTCTCGAGCTTGGCGCGCTGGCGGGTGATCTGGAGCTTCTCGCGCTTGGAGAGGTTGTCGAAGGTGCCGTCCTTGGCCATCTTGTCGATGGAGGCCATCTTCTTCACGGCCTTGCGGATGGTGGGGAAGTTGGTGAGCATACCGCCGGGCCAGCGCTCGATGACGTAGGGCATACCTACGCTCTCGGCCTTGGCGGCGAGGATTTCCTTGGCCTGTTTCTTGGTGGCTACGAAGAGAATCTTCTTGCCGCCCTTAGCGAAGCCGCGGAGCACGTTGGCTGCGTCTTCGAGCTTGGCCATGGTCTTGTAGAGGTCGATGATGTGGATACCGTTGCGCTCCATGAAGATATAGGGCGCCATAGCAGGGTTCCATTTACTTTTCATGTGGCCAAAATGGCAACCTGCTTCGAGGAGTTGGTCAAAGTTGGGAGTTGACATTGTGTGTCGTAGGGTGTTGTTTACGTTCTGTTGGAAATTACAACCCGGGAGTAGGGAACGTGTCCATCTCGGGGGTTTAGATGCTAAACACTGTTGGGGAGACTGTGGTGGGTTGGTGTCAGGCCGCGCTACGGCTGCACGATCTTATATAAACGCTAGGAGAACTGGAAGCGCTTTCGAGACATGGGACGA
>JAIDJD010000030.1 GCA_029052375.1 Duncaniella sp.
ATTCGGGCTGGTTCTCTTTGTTGTCGAATGTCACGTCGAAGGCCTTGGCGAAGTTCTGGCCGAGGTTGTGCGATGTGCCGCTCTGGAGGGCCTTGCCGTCCTGCATCATGGCCTCGATGGTGTAGGTGTTGACGGCGCCGGCAAAGCGCTCGTTGGCGCTCTTGACACCCTTGATGACGGGCATGGCCATGTATTTCTCGGCAAAGTCGGCGTAGAGGTTTATCATCTGGACGGTGCGGGCCTCGCTCTCCTCGGCTGTGGCGTGGGCACAGTGGCCCTCCTGCCAGAGGAATTCGGCTGTGCGGAGGAACATACGGGTGCGCATCTCCCAGCGCATCACGTTGGCCCACTGGTTGCAGAGGATGGGCAGGTCGCGGTAGGAGTGTATCCAGTTGCGGTATGTGCCCCAGATGATGGTCTCCGATGTGGGGCGCACGATGAGCTCCTCCTCGAGGCGGGCGTCGGGGTCTACTATCACTCCGTTGCCGTCGGGGGCGTTCTTGAGGCGGTAGTGTGTCACCACGGCACACTCCTTGGCGAATCCCTCGACGTGCTCGGCCTCGCGGCAGAGATAAGACTTGGGGATGAGCAGGGGGAAGTATGCGTTCTGGACGCCTGTCTCCTTGAACATACGGTCAAGCTGCTGCTGCATCTTCTCCCAGATGGCGTAGCCGTAGGGTTTGATGACCATGCAGCCGCGCACTGCCGACTGTTCTGCGAGGTCGGCCTTAACGACCAGGTCGTTGTACCACTGTGAATAGTTGTCGCTTCGCTTGGTGAGATCTTTCAGTTCAATTGCCATTGCTTGGATGGATATTTGTCTGGATTGGATATTTTGGATTTTTCGATTATTTGAGCAGGCCCTTGTGGGCGTCGGTTATCATCTTCGGCCCGGGGATGAGGTATATCTCGAGGCGGCGGTTCTCCGCGCGGCCTTTGCGGGTGTCGTTGCTCTCCAGCGGGTCGGTGTCGCCCATCTCGTAGGGGATGATGACGATGTCGCGGTTGACGTGGTTGAGCATATGGTCGTAGACGGCGCCGTTGCGGGCGTGCGAGAGCTCCATGTTGTACCGCTCAGAGCCGGTGTTGTCTGTGTGGACGGCATAGACCACCTTGAACATATCCGGCTCGCCGAGGTGAGAGAGCACCGGCGCGAGCACCTTGAAGGCCTCGCCCGTCATCAGCGTGTCGTTGGGGAGGAAGAGCCTGTCTGTCGGGACAGTCACGAGCACCACCTCGTCGTCGCGCATCATGTCTACGATGAATCCCTGGCGGGCCAGCTCGGTGCCCAGGCGCTTCATGGCACGGCTGACGGCGGGGCGCTCCTTGTCCGGCACGGCGGGCGTGAGCAGGTTGTCGTCGAGGTCCATCTCCATGAAGACGGTCTCGTCATAGCCCTTGTAGGGGTCGGTCCACCCCTTGGCCGCGAGCGTCTGCGGTGCGGTGCAGGCCATCGCCAGCAGGAGGAGGGAGATAGGCGCCTTCATGACTCGAGAGACTGTTCGTAAGCGAGCTGGGCGGCCACGAGAGGCTCGACCTCTGCTGGGAGCACAGGAGAGAGCTTGTCCTTGGCGAGAAGCTTGCGGACGTGGGCCGCGAGGGCCTGGGTGTTGACCTCCTCGGGGGTGTCTGCGTCGGCGTCGATGTCCAGCAGGCCCTGGTCTTCATACCAGTCCCAGATGATGTCTATGATGTTGAGCAGCTCGTCGTCGCTGATGCGGGCCGAGGCCTCGGCGTCGAGGGCCGAGCGCATGGCTCTGACGGCGTCTTTTTCCTGATATTCTTTCATTGCGGAGCTATGGGGGGTGGAGAGTATGTGCGGTTATGTGTTGTCTTATGTCAGTTGAGGTCTATGATGCCTTGGGGGAGGTCGGTGACGAGGCGACGCCCCTCGATGTCGATTTCGTCGATGAACTCGTCTGCCACCGGGACGAGCAGCTCGCCTCCGCCGGGACGTGTGATGATGAAGAGGACGTTGTCTGTGACGTCGTTGACGTCCGTGATGGTGCCGAGGCGGCCGAGCTCGATGTCCTCGGCCTCGAATCCTATGAAGTCCGAGGCATAGAAGCCGTCGGCGTCAGGGTCGAGCCCTTCAGGCTCGGGGATGTCCGAGCGCAGCAGGTAGAAATCCCTGTTGACGAAGGGGCGCAGCTTCTCTTCCGAGTCTATCCCCTCGAGTGTCACCAGCGAGGTCTCTGCCGTCTTGGGCCTCAGCGAGCTGATGAAGAAGGGGACCATTATCCCCTCCATCTCTACAAATATACATCTCACCGAGGCGAGGTCGGCATCCTCGGCCTCGGGGCTGAGCGTCACCGATATCTCGCCCTTGATGCCGTGGGGCTTGTTGAAGCGCCCTGCCTCGCAGAGCATATCGCGGGTTATCATTGCTTGATGCCTTGTGTGTGGAGAGGATTATCTTTTTTTCTTTTTCTTTCCCGAGGGGGGAGCTATTATCTTGTACTCGTGGAGCATTGTGGTCTCCGGCGAGAGGCGGATGAGGCCGTGGGAATACTCGGCCAGGTCGTCGAACACCCTGGCGTCCGAGATGTAGTCTGAAGTCTGTGCGCAGAGCATCTTCTTCATCTGCTCGGCTATGAGCAGGGAGAGCTCGTCGCGCTCGGGGCCTTCGGGCATCTCTATGGCCTTGTCTATCATCAGCTCGATGGTCTTGCCATAGATGCGGCGGCGCATGAAGCGTCCGGGATAAGGCACCCGTCCGGGAGCCGCCTCGAGGGCCTCGGGGCCCGTGATCTCGACTGGAAAGTCTACGTCGAGCGTATAGCCGCTCATGCGTACTATGTGGTCCCAGAGTGTCTGGCGGCAGTCGGGATGCTCCTTCACCTTAGGGAAGAGCTTCTCCATGGTCTCGACGATGGCGTATGCACAGCGTGTGCGCTCGTCGCGGTCCTCTATGGCGAGGCAGTGGTCTACCATCTTCTGGATGGTGCGACCGTATTCAGGCAGGGGAAGCCGGGGCCGCATGGTGTTGTAGGTGAGCATAGGCGTGTGGTGGTGGGGGGATATAAAAAGGATTATAGTCTGAAGCCCGGGCGGAGAGCCTTCAAGGCCCTCCGCCGCGCGGAGCTTCAGACTTGAAGTGCGGGGGCTATCACATATTCATGCCGCCGTCGACCTCGATGACCTGGCCGGTGACATAGGAGGCCATGTCAGAGGCGAGGAATGCGGCCACGTTGGCGATGTCGTCCACCTGGCCGGCGCGGCGCAGGGGTATCTTGGCGGCCCACTCCTTGCGGACATCCTCGGGGAGAGCGGCGGTCATGGCTGTCTCGATGAAGCCGGGGGCGATGGCGTTGGCACGTATGCCGCGCGAGCCCACCTCCTGGGCGATGCTCTTGGCCAGGGCTATGAGGCCTGCCTTGGAGGCGGCGTAGTTGGACTGGCCGGCATTGCCGTGTACGCCCACTACGGAGGCCATGTTGATGATAGAGCCTGAGCGCTGGCGCATCATGATGGGGAGGACGGCGTGGATGAAGTTGAAGGCGCTCTTGAGGTTGACGTTGATCACCATGTCCCACTGGGCCTCGCTCATGCGCATCATGAGGCCGTCCTTGGTGATGCCGGCGTTGTTGATGAGCACGTCGATGTGGCCGAAGTCTTTCTTGACCTCCTCGACAACCTCGGCGGTCTGCTCGAAGTTGGAGGCGTCGGAGCTGTAGCCCTTGGCGCGGACGCCGAGAGCCTGGAGCTCCTTCTCGGTGGCCTCCATGTTCTCGTCGCGGCGGAGGTCGGTGAAGGCGATGTCTGCACCCTCGGATGCAAATTTGAGGGCTATGCTTTTGCCGATGCCGCGGGCGGCGCCGGTGATGAGGGCTACTTTTCCTTCAAGAAGTTTCATAGGTCTTACGTTTTCTTTTTTTGAGCCGGGACGATGGGCCCTTGAGGCCTCGCCCCGATAGTTAAATGTTATGTTGTTGGTTGTTGTGTCCGTGCTTTGCGGTCAGAGCCTGAGGCGAGGCTGCGGGTGATGAACCCGGCCACGTCGGCCCTGACCCGGTCGGGGTCAACTCCTGCGTCGATGTATCCATCGCGGATGAGGCAATAGTCCACCCC
>JAIDJD010000300.1 GCA_029052375.1 Duncaniella sp.
CACCCTCAACAACGGCTTTGCCGCCGCCACAGACATCCCCGGCTTCAACTACAAGCCCCAGCGCTATCTCCAGGCCAGGAAGATACTGCCCCAGGGCATCATCCTCGGCTCCGAGACAGCCTCTACCGTATCCTCGCGCGGTGTCTACCACTTCCCCGTCGCATGGAAGGAACACAACGTGGTGATGCATCCGGACCATCAGTCGAGCAGCTACGACAACGAGACCTGTGCCTGGAGCAACACTCCCGACATCGACCTCGCCGCCGACGAGGACTATCCCTGGATGATAGGCCAGTTTGTGTGGACAGGCTTCGACTACCTCGGCGAGCCCTCGCCCTACGACACCGACGCATGGCCCAGCCACAGCTCTGTCTTCGGCATCATAGACCTCGCCTCGCTGCCCAAAGACCGCTTCTACCTCTACCGCTCTGTCTGGAACGAGGCCGAGCCCACACTCCACATCCTCCCTCACTGGAACTGGAAAGGCCGCGAGGGCGAGGTGACGCCCGTCTTTGTCTACACCTCCTGGCCCAAGGCCGAGCTGTTTGTCAACGGCAAGTCTCAGGGCGTGCGCGAGAAGAACGACTCAACGCTCCAGAACCGCTTCCGCCTCATGTGGAACGATGTCCGCTACACCCCCGGCGAGCTCACCGTCGTGGCCTATGACGCCGACGGCAGGGAGGCGGCCCGCAAGAGCATCCGCACCGCCGGCAAGCCTCACCGCCTTGTGGCCACGGCCCACCGCTCTTCGCTCAAGGCCGACGGCGACGACATGGCATACATCACCGTCCGTGTGGCAGACAAGGATGGCAACATCGTGCCGACAGACTCGCGCGAGGTGAGCTTTGACGTCTCCGGCGCGGGCCGCTTCGAGGCCACGGCCAACGGCGACCCCACCTCGCTCCGCTCGTTCCAGCAGCCGCGCATGGACCTCTTCAGCGGCGCGGCCACAGCCATTGTGCGCGCTGCCTCCGAGCCCGGCACTCTCACCTTCACCGTCCGCGCCAAAGGCGTAAGGCCCGCCACCCTCACCATCCCGGTAGAGTAATTTATATAGTGGCGTCCGCCAGGACGCAGATTTAGCCGTAACCCCGTACGCCGAAGCCATAGCGCAGGCGTGCGGGGTCACGGCAATTATATATTATGGCGTCCGATCAGGACGCCGGTTTACGGATTGCGGTTGAGTGTGCAGGGGCTGGCCACACCAAAAAATCCTCAAAAATATGTTATAAAACATAAAAATTTCAGATTTTTTATGTAATTTTGCGGCTTCAAAACTCACGGTACAATTAATTCAGCAGTACATTTCTCAAGGAAAAAGATGAATCTTACAGGTCCTATCGACTTCAGGCCGAAGCTCTTTTCGGCACTGGGTCACTATTCAGCGGAAAAATTCAAGGCCGACCTCATAGCCGGCATCGTAGTCGGCATCGTGGCGCTCCCTCTCGCCATCGCCTTCGGCATCGCTTCGGGCGTCAGCCCCACAGTCGGCCTCATCACAGCCATCATCGGCGGCTTCATAGTCTCTGCCTTCGGAGGCTGTTCTGTGCAGATAGGCGGACCCACCGGCGCCTTCATTGTCATCGTCTACAACATCATAGCCAACTTCGGTCTCGAGGGCCTCGCCGTGGCCACCTTCATGGCCGGCCTTATCCTTGTGGCGCTCGGCGTCTTCAAGCTCGGCACGGTGATAAAGTTCATACCTTATCCTATCGTTGTGGGCTTCACCGCCGGCATCGCGCTGACCATCTTCTCCACCCAGATCAACGACTTCCTCGGCCTCGGCCTCACAGGCCTCCCCTCTGAGTTCCTGCCCAAGTGGGGTATGTATCTGAGCAACATCATGAACATCGACTGGATGACGTTCGGCGTAGGTCTCGCCTCGCTGGCTGTGATCATCGTCACGCCTATGGTGTCGCGCCGCCTGCCCGGCGCCCTCATAGCCATCATACTGGTGACGGCTGTGGTCTCGCTCGTCCCCGGCCTCCACGTCGAGACCATCGGCGACCGCTTCGGCTCTCTCCCTACAGACATCCCCGAGCCCCACGGCTTTGAGCTCACGATGGCCAACATCAACCGCCTGCTCCCCTCGGCCTTCACCATCGCCATCCTCGGCGCCATCGAGAGCCTCCTCTCGGCCACAGTGGCCGACGGCGTGACAGGCTCGCGCACCAACTCTAACACCGAGCTCATCGGCCAGGGCATGGCCAACATCATAGTCCCCTTCTTCGGAGGCATCCCCGTCACCGGCGCCATCGCCCGCACCATGACCAACATCTCCAACGGCGGACGCACCCCCGTGGCCGGCATCATCCATGCCGTTGTCCTCTTCCTCATCTTCCTCTTCATGATGCCCCTCATCAACCTCGTGCCCATGTCGTGCCTGGCCGCAGTCCTCATAGTGGTGGCCTACAACATGAGCGGATGGCGCACCATCAAGGCCATGATACACAATCCCAAGAGCGACCTCTCCGTGCTCTTCCTCACCTTTGCCCTCACCGTCATCTTCGACCTCACCATAGCCATAGAGATGGGCCTCCTGCTGGCCATCATCCTCTTCCTCCGCCGTGTGATGGAGAACACCGAGATTCGCGTCTACTCCGAACAGCTCGACATAGCCGACGGCTCGGAGACCACACTCCACGAGGTGCTCAACGTCAATCCCGGCGTCGAGGTCTACGAGATAGACGGCCCCTTCTTCTTCGGCGTGGCCACCAAGTTTGACGAGATGATGCGCTCCACGCTCGGACGCAAGCCCAAGGTGCGCATCATACGTATGCGCAAGGTGCCCTTCATCGACTCCACTGCCATCCACAACCTCGAGACCCTCATCAAGTCGTCCCAGACAGAGGGCATCCACGTTGTGCTCTCAGGCGTCAAGGAGAATGTCCGCCATTCGCTCCAGGCCGCCGGCATCGAGAATCTTGTGGGCTCAGACCATGTCTGCGACCATATCACCAAGGCCGTCATGATGGCCAACAGGCTTGCGCCTGCTGACACTGAGGCCGTTAGCACGGCTTCGCTCTGATGTGGGTACTGCTTGCCACCGTCTCGGCCCTCTGTCTCGGCTTCTATGACGTGATGAAGAAGCTCTCCCTCGACCGCAACAACATCCTGGGAGTGCTCTTCCTCAACACCTTCTTCAGCGCCCTGCTCATGGCTCCCGTCATCGTGGCGGGCATCATGCACGGCAACTGGGGCCTCGGCAACACCCTTCAGGGCCACGGCTTCATCCTGCTCAAGTCGGCCATAGTCCTCGGCTCGTGGGGGCTCGGATATGCCTCTATCAAGCATCTCCCGCTCACCATAGCCGGCCCCGTCAACGCCTCGCGTCCCGTGCTCGTGCTGGTGGGCGCCCTGCTGCTCTTCGGCGAGAGGCTCAACCTCTGGCAGTGGGCGGGCGTGATGCTCGGCTTCTGGTCTCTCTTCTTCATCAGCAAGGTAGGCGGCAAGGAGGGATTCTCGCTCCGCTCCAGCCGCTGGGTGTGGATGGCCATAGGCGCCACAGCCCTCGGCGCGGTCAGCGCCCTCTACGACAAGTTTCTGATGAAGCGGTTCGAGCCTCTCGAGGTACAGGCATGGTATTCGCTCTACCAGCTGGTTATCATGGGTCTGACTCTCAGTATCATGATGCGCGTCGTCCCCTCGTCCACGCCCCTGCGCTGGCGCTGGACCATACCGCTCATATCGGTGTTTCTCACAGTGGCCGACATCGCCTACTTCTACTCGCTCTCTCTCGAGGGCTCGATGATAGCCGTTGTCTCCATGATACGCCGCGGCAGTGTGATAGTCTCGTTCTTCTACGGATTCCTTGTCCTGCACGAGCAGAATATCAGGCTTAAGCTCTTTGACCTCTCGATACTTCTCATCGGCCTTGCCTGCCTTGTCATAGGCTCGATGTAACCGGGCCGCGTCCGGATAAACCTTTTTGTCGCCGCAAGGCGTATGTCCGCCCTGATATTGTAAAATGACAATATCAGGGCGGTTTTTTGATTTTTAGTAGAAAATACATGGCATTAAGCAATTTTAACTAAAAATGGTAGCTGGTTAAACTATTTTGGCCTATATTTGTGGCCGGAATAGCGACATATGGTAATTTTGGTAAATCTTTAAGATTGTCTTATTGTATTTTTACGATAAGTCTTCTGCCGACATAATACCTGATTAACTCAATCTTTTCAAACCAAAACCATTTTATTTTTATGAACATTAGACAGGGCTTGCTATCAGCCGGGCGTCAAGGGATTGTGCGCAGGCTGTTTGCCTTTGTGATGTTTGTGATGACAGCCATTGCTGTAAATGCACAGACACAAACGTTAAGTGGCACGGTGACTGATGCTGACGGAGAGCCGATGATCGGTGCGAACGTCATAGTGGTCGGCACCGGTCAGGGTGTGGCTACAGACCTCGAAGGAAAGTACACGCTCAAGAACATCCCTTCCGGGGCCAAGATACGCTATAGCTATATAGGCTATACGGCCCAGGAACTTTCTCCTGCCGGAAAGACAGAAATCAATGTAGTGCTCGAACCCGAAGCCTCGATGCTCGACGAGGTCGTGGCCATCGGCTATGCCCGCGTCCGTCGCAGAGACCTGACGGCCTCCACGGCCTCGGTAGGCGGCAAGGAGCTGGCATCTGTGCCCGTGAGCACCGCCGCACAGGCTCTTGCGGGCAAGGCCGCCGGTGTCAACATCGTGGCACAGAGCGGCGCTCCCGGCGCTGACATCAACATCACCGTCCGCGGCGGCACAACTCTCACCCAGGGCGCCGAGCCTCTCTACATCGTGGACGGATTCCAGATGGAGGACGGTCTGCGCAACGTAGACATCAACGACATCGAGACCATCGACGTGATGAAAGACGCCTCGGCCACAGCCATCTACGGCTCGGCAGGCGCCAACGGCGTCATCCTCATCACCACCAAGAGCGGCGAGAAGGGCAAGACCAGCATCAACTACAACGGATACGTCAGCTTCACCCGCCTCGGCAAGAAGATCGACGTGCTCAACCCCGAGGAGTATGTGAAGTATCAGTATGAGTTCAACCAGCTCCGCGGCAACATCGACTCCTGGACCAAGCTCTTCGGCGGCAACATCAACGACCCCGACTTCTACACCGGCGCATACAGCCGCATCGAGCAGGAATACCGCAACCGCGAGGGCATCGACTGGCAGGACGAGGTGTTCGGCAATACCGGTGTGACCCACAACCACAACGTCTCCATAAACGGCGGCACCGACAAGACCAACTTCATGGTCAGCTACAACTACATAGGCGAGGAGGGCATCATGAAGAAGCACAACTATGAGAAGAACAGCGTGCGTGCCAAGATACGCCACGAGATGTTCGACATCCTCCGCTTCGACTTCGCCGCAAGCTTCCAGAACACCAAGACCGAGGGCGGCGGCTCGCTCGGCGGCAAGCTCAAGCAGACCATCCTCCAGCCCGTCACCGGCGGCAACCTCTGGACCAACGACGAGCTCCTCCACACAGACCTCACAGACTTCTTTGCTGAGATGCCCGGCTCGTCCAACTACGACGCCAACAACCCCATCCTCAACAACAACGCCATCACCAACGAGAAGCACCACCGCATGGCGTCTGTCAACGCAGGCCTCGAGATAGACATCATCAAGGGCCTCACATTCCGCACCGCCGGCAGCTATACCTGGCAGCAGATACGCTCTGACTACTGGGACGACGGCTCTACCAAGCAGGCCATGATGAACCTCAGCCCCTACGGCTACGGCTCGCGCGACAACTCCGAGCGTTCCAACTGGCAGATCACCAACACCCTCAACTATAACTTCGACATCAACCGCAAGCACGAGTTCACTGTCCTCATCGGTCAGGAGACCTCCTACTGGAGCACCCTCAAGCTCGAGAACGAGTGGCGCGAGTTCCCCGACGGCAACTTCGGCCTCAACGACGTCAACATGGGCAAGCCCTACTCCTGGAAGTCGGGCGAGAGCCGCGTAGGCCTCGTGTCTGTCTTCGGACGTGTGTCTTACAACTATGAGGGACGCTACCTCGTCAACGCTACCCTCCGTGCCGACGGCTCGTCCAAGTTTGCCCGCGGCAACAAGTGGGACTGGTTCCCCTCCGTTTCGGCCGCATGGCGCATCTCTCAGGAGAAGTTCATGGAACCTGCCCGTGGCTGGCTTGACAACCTCAAGCTCCGCTTGGGCTATGGTGTTGCCGGCAACAATAAGATTGACAACAATATGTATGCCACCGACTATGGTTCGGGCCACTATGCCTCCAACGGCAACGACTTCATCACCTTTGTCCCCGGCACAGTGCTCGGCAATGCCGCCCTCGTGTGGGAGAAGACCAAGACCTACAACGCGGCCATCGACTTCTCTGTTCTCAACAGCCGCATCAACCTCTCTGTCGACTGGTACAACAATCAGTCTGACAACCTCCTGATCAAGAACAAGATTCCCAGCTCGACAGGCTACAGCGAGCAGTTCCAGAACCTCGGCTCTATCCGCAACCGCGGCGTCGAGATTGTCCTCAACACCGTCAACATCACCAAC